>CACXDM010000072.1 GCA_902766435.1 uncultured Erysipelotrichaceae bacterium
ATCCATATCTTCCAAAGAGAACTCAACCCGAATCTTTTTCGAGTCGACCTCGCCCTTGGAAAGCAAGACAACCGTCTCCACATGTGTTGTCTGCGGAAACATATCCACCGGCTGTATCTTAACCGGCTTATACTGACCTGAAAGAAGCTTAACATCCCTTGCCAGAGTAGCCGGATCACAGGAAACATATACCAGTCTTTCCGGTGAAATCTTCATTACTGCATCAAGTGTTTCTTTTGAGCATCCCTTTCTCGGAGGATCAACGATCACAACATCCGGTCTGATCTTTGAACGGATTACCGCCTGGGCTCCTTTCGAAGCATCCATATTGAGAAATGAAATATTATTCACGTGATTGATTTCGGCATTGATCTCAGCGTCCTTCACTGCTTCAGGCACAATTTCGATACCGTAAACCTTTTTTGCTTTTGGCGCGCAGATCATACCAATTGTTCCCGTTCCGCAGTAAAGATCGATCACCGTCTCCTTTCCTGTCAGTCCGGCATATTCAACAACGGTCTGATAAAGAATTTCCGTCGCATAGGGATTAATCTGATAAAACGATCTTGCGCTGATGCGGAAACGCATTCCCAGCAGTTCCTCCTCTATATAGGACCGGCCGCTGATCAGGATCTCTTTTCCATCAAGAATGACATTATCCGTACGGTGATTCACAATAACGGAAAGACTGACGATTTCCGGAAATGTTTCCTGAAGTTCATGAAACAGTGAAGCACTGTTCTTAAAGGGGTAGTCACGCACTACCGGCACAACCATAACCTCACCTGTACGGTGTGCGTGCTTGATCAGGATATGACGGAATACTTCCCCGCATCCGTATTGTTCAAGAGCATGAGAAAACCAGGAACTGATCCGGTTTGACAGTTCCGTCTGCACTTCACAGTTGTCATAGGGAATCACGGTATTGGAATGATTCCGGTAAAAACCCATCTCGACCTTTCCGTGATTGATCTGAACGGGTATCTGTACCTTGTTGCGGTAATTCCATACCGGTTCCGTTCTCAGAATCGGCTGTATTTCCGGATCCATATCCGCATTCTGTCTGAAACATCCTCTGACTTTTTCTTCTTTGAAGTACCGCTGGGCTGCATCATCCATATGCTGAAGCGTGCATCCGCCGCACAGCCTGCATACACTGCATTTCATCTCCGTACGGTGTACGGAAGGTTCAGTTACTCTGATGATCCTGCCGTACCCGTAGTTCTTTTTCATCTTTGTAATGCCGATTTCAGCCGTTTCACCGACAATCAGTCCGGGAACGAAAAGCACAGGACCGTCTGTCTTTACGACACCTGCCCCGTCTTCCGTATAACTGACTGCGGTTCCCGTCAAAATATCATTCTTCTTCATAAGCTTTTGAAAAAAGGGACAACTGCCTGCCCCTTCTTATTCTCCGTCCTCAGTATTTTCTCCGGAAGATTCACCCTCCTCGGATTCTTCTTCCTGCTGAATATCTTCGCCGCCGATTGTGATCTCGCCGCCTTCTTCGGTATTTTCGGAAACCTGTTCCTGCTGTTCTTCAGCAGCTTTTCTTTCCTCAACCGCATCCCTTAAGGACTGGGCAAGTTCAGCGTCAATCGGCTCGCTGACCGTCTGCTTCAGCGGGGATTCCATGCCGGATGTCTTCGTCTCAATAACATAGACGAATTCATCACTTTCACGGTTATCCTTCAGATTGTAGACATGGATTTCGAGGTCATACATCTTCTTGCCGTTCCCCTGTGTAAAGTAGGTGCCCGGATCAAGGACCGCTGTGACCTTGTTATAAATCTCATCAGCTGTTGATTCAGCTGTTTCCACACCGGCATCATCACTGATGTCCGCATAAACTCTGAGGGTTGCCGTAGGCATTGTGACCGATACGCTCTCAACACCGCCGACTGTCTTTACCGAAGCTTCTATTTCATCCATCTGTGTTCTGGTGATCGCCGGATCGAGATCCCCTTCATAACGTGTACCGAGTACCGGTGCGCCTGTGTCCTTAGCGGAAGACCACAAAATCCATCCGAGTACTGCCATCGGCGTTACAATCAGGGCAAGACAGATCCAGAAGATCAGACCGGTCAGATGACTGTTTCTGTTTCTTTTAACAGATTTTCCTGTTTTATTTGCCATAGTTCATCTCCGCCCACTATTCTATCTTTTTTTCGGTGATTTGACTATACCGTATTCTTATCCGTTCTCTTCATACGGAGACATAACAGCATCCTTCAGCTGCAGGTTAACCAGATTTCCGTCGGTATAGTAGTCAAATGTCCCTTCAACGGTAATCATTTCACCGGGTTCGGGATAGTCATCAGGAAATGTATAATCACCGCTGCGGATAAACTCGATTCCCTGCTCGCAGCACTGGGTCGCGTCCAGTATGACGCATCCGAAGATCATTTTTCCTGTTTCTTCATTGGTGCGGTATCCGAAGATGCCGTTTATCTTCATCTTGCGGAACCTGTACTGTTCGGGTGATGTCATCATGTTGAGCACTTCGGAATAGACAGCCGTACTGCTCATGAATGTCAGATCCAGAATATCCGGTTCCTTTTCTTCTGCCGCTTCGGATGAAACAGATTCCTTCTTTTCCACCGGTTTCGCACAGGCAGCCGTCATACACAGAAGCGCTGCCGCTGAAGCTTTGATTATGCGTTTCAGATTCATGCTCTCCTCCTGATCAGCGCAGCAACATAGAAAATGATAAATACGGCAATTTCCGCCGCGACGATTGTCGAGCCGACCGGGGTGCCGGCCAGAATGGAGAACAGTATGCCGCAGAGCGAACAGATTACGGACAGTACTGCCGAACATACAGTTACAGAGCGGAAGCTCTGAAACAGCTGAAGTGAAGTCAGAACCGGAAACACAATCAATGCCGAAGTCAGCAGTGATCCGACCAGGTTCATTCCGAGAACGATGATGACCGCCGTGATCACCGCGATGATCAGATTGCATGCGTCGGTATTCAGACCTGATGCCTTCGCGTAGTTTTCATCAAACGTAACCGCAAAGATCTTGTTGTAAAGCACAACAAACAGAAGTGAAGCAATAATGGAGAGAACGACACACATCGTCACATCAAAACTGTTCAGTGTCAGAATCGAAGTGGATCCGAACAGTGAGGTACATACATCACCCGATACATTGCCGGATGTATTGAATACATTCATCATCAGATACCCTGCCGCAAGGGCTCCCACCGACATGACGGCAATCAGGGCATCACCTGCCATCTTCGTATTCTGCGGTCTTCTCAGAAGGAAAACAGCCGCCGCAATTGTCACAGGCAGGATGACAATCATCTTCTGTTCGAGTATCCCCAGTACGGATGCCAGCGCCATTGCCCCGAAGGCGACATGGGAAAGCCCGTCACCGATAAAGGAATACCGCTTCATCACAAGCACAACGCCGTACAGTGACGAACAGAGAGAGATGAAAACCCCGGTGATCAGAGCATATCTGACAAAAGGAAAAGAAAGATATTTTGCGAGCTGTTCAATGATCCATCCCATCGTCTTCCTCCTTTTCCCTGTGAAAATACCTGTCTGCCGTTTCAAAGGTAATTCCGTCATCAAATGAAAGAATATGTGTTGCGTATTTCTCAGCCGCCGACGGATCATGGGAGATCATGACGATTGTGATCCCCTTTTTATGCAGATCGCTGATCAGACGGTACATATCCTGCATTGTCTCCTGATCAAGTCCCGTCACAGGTTCATCCAGAACCAGCATTCTTTTCTTCATGCATAATGTGCGGGCAAGCAGAACTCTCTGCTGCTGACCGCCGGAAAGATCCCGGAAACACTTATCCTTCAGTTCGTATACCCGCATTCTCTTCATGCTTTCATCAGCCATCTTCTTTTCCGCCGAACGCAGAAACGGCTTCAGAAAGGAAGGATTCAGACATCCCGAGAGAACAACTTCTTTAACGGAAGCGGGAAAATCCTTCTGGATCTGTGTCTGCTGCGGCAGATATCCCGTTTCAGATTCACTGAATCCCGGATCCCGGACCAGTTCACCGGAAAGCGGCGCAATCAGTCCGAGAAGTGTTTTCATCAATGTTGACTTACCTGAGCCGTTTTCGCCCAGGATATAAAGATAATCCCCTTCACAGATACGGAATGTCAGTCCGGAGGCAACCGCCTGACCTTCATATCCGATTGTCAGATCTTTACAGCGTATCAGTTCCATACTGCCTCCTTTACCCCGTCCGTGTCTTTCCGCACTCCTCACAGAAACCGTAGAATAACGTTCTCTGCGGGATCAGAAAGAACGAATGCCTTTCTTCCATATGCTGCTTCATGTGTTCCATTTCATGGCAGTGAACATGCATTACCCTGCCGCATCCGATACAGATACAGTGCATGCATGTCTCATCATGACCGTTTTCTGCGCCGGTATACTCATAGCATGCCGGAACATTGTCACTGATCGAATACCTGGTTACCGTGCCTTCTGCCACAAGTTTGTCCAGATTTCGGTAAACGGTTGTCAGTCCTATGGAAAAACCCTGACCGGTCAGATATTCATGGATATCCGAAGCCGTCAGGTGGTCATGACCGCGTGAGCGGATGTAATTCAGAAGCGCTTCCTTCTGTTTTGTTTTGTACTCCGTCTTTCTGCTCATAAATTGAAAACCATTTTCAATTCTAGTCCCCGGTATCATAAAGTCAAGGAAAATGAAAATGATTCCCGTTTTATTGATATAGTCATTTTGACTATACAAATCAAAAAATAAATGCTATAACTGTTCTGGACGAAAGTCACGGAGGTGCAGAATGGAAGATATCAAAACATTTTTAGACCGTAAGAACGTTGAGATCTCCGCCCGCCGCTACGGTATTGACGCGATGAGCGCCATGGCGCAGGGTCTTTTCGCAAGTCTTCTGATCGGTACGATCATCTCTACACTCGGATCCCAGCTGAATATCCCCTTCCTTACTGAAGCGGGTGATTTTGCAAAAGGCGTTGCCGGTCCTGCCATGGCAGTCTCAATCGGCAGTGCTCTCGGTGCACCGAATCTGGTTCTCTTCAGCCTGATCGCTGTCGGCGCGGCTGCCAATACCCTTGGCGGAGCCGGCGGTCCTCTGGCCGTATATATTATTGCCATCATCGCCTGTGAATGCGGCAAACTCGTCTCGCGGGAAACGAAAGTGGATATTCTCGTTACACCCGCCGTCACGATCCTTGCCGGATGTCTTCTGGCAAAGCTGTTTGCGCCGATGATCGGCAGTGCCGCAAGCGCTCTGGGTTCCCTGATTATGTGGGCAACAGAACTTCAGCCGTTCCTGATGGGCATCATCGTTTCGGTACTTGTCGGTATCGCGCTTACCCTGCCGATCTCCAGTGCCGCGATCTGCGCAGCGCTCGGTCTCACCGGTCTTGCCGGCGGAGCAGCCGTAGCCGGATGCTGTGCCCAGATGATCGGATTTGCCGTGATGAGCTGGAAGGAAAACAAAGTCGGAGGACTGGTTTCACAGGGACTTGGTACGAGTATGCTTCAGATGTCAAACATCATTAAGAACCCGAAGATCTGGGTGCCGCCGATCATCTCATCCGCCATTACCGGTCCCATCTCAACATGTGTATTCAAAATGCAGATGAACGGTCCTGCCGTTTCCTCCGGCATGGGCACATGCGGTCTGGTCGGACAGATCGGCGTCTATACAGGCTGGCTCAGCGATATCGAAGCCGGTACGAAAGCAGCGATTACTGCCACTGACTGGATCGGTCTTATCCTGATCTGCTTCGTTCTGCCGGCAGTCATCTCATGGGGCATCTGTGAGATCGAACGCAGAATCGGCTGGATCGGTGAAGATGATCTGAAGCTTCAGTAACAAATACATATGAATCCGTTAAGAAAAGGCATCTGCGTGATGCCTTTTCTCATGCGAATCTTTCAATGAATTCATCCTCGGTAATGATCGGAATGTTCAGCTGTTTTGCCTTACGGTTCTTTGAAGAACCGGACTCAATATCATTATTGATCAGAAAACTGGTGGAACCGGATACGGAGCCGGTCACCTTGCCGCCCTGTGACTCGATATATGCCTTGAGTTCGTTTCTGTTTTTATAGTGGTGTACATCCCCCGTCACAACAAAGGTCAGACCTTCACACTTCGCTCCTGTCTCTGTCTGCTCTGAAGCGGATACCTCCAGCTGCTGAACCAGATCATTGTAATCCTCCATGTTTGTCTGATCCTTGAACCAGCGGACAAATGCGGCTGACTTCTCCGGCCCGATTCCGTCAATCTTTGAGAATACCGCAGGGTCATCCGTTTCCGATGCGGTTCTGACAAGGTCCGCAAGAGAATATGCCGTCAGAAGACGTCTTGCGACATCCTGGCCGACAAGCGGAATATTCAAAGCATAGATCAGTTTTCTGTCATCCACCGTTCTTGCCTTTGCAAGAGATGCCATGATATTGTCAGCCGACTTGTCACCGAAACCGTCAAGTCCGCTGATTTCATCACGGTGCTGTGTCAGACGGAAGATGTCTCCGGTACGGTGGATCCACCCTTCACTGATAAATCTGGCAAGAGTCTGTTCGGAGATACCGTCGATATCCATACCCGGCTTTGAAACAAACCGGGTGAATTTCTTCAGCTTTTTGGCAGCACAGTCGGGATTGGTGCACCTGAGCGTCTTTGTCCCGCTGATCTCACTGACATGCAGTTTTGTCTCTGCGCCGCATACCGGGCAGTATTCCGGTATTTCCAGTTCACCGTTAATCCGGCTGACATGAATAACCTTCGGAATGATCTTATTGGCCTTAATGACGGAAATCACAGTTCCTTTTGATCCGATACCCAGTCTTTCACATTCACTGATATTACAGAGTGAAGCTCTCTTTACGGTCGTTCCTTCCAGTTCAACCGGCTTGAATACGGCTACCGGGGTAATTGTTGAAGCAGCGCAGGACCATTCGATATGATCCAGTTCCGTTTCAGCCGATTCATCCTGCCATTTAAACGCATATCCCGCTCTTGTGGCATGATGACCCGTCACCGAACCGCTGCGGGCGTATTCCGTATCATCATACGTCACGACAAGCCCGTCAACCGGATAGGGATTGATCCCTCCTGTAACCTTTTCCGTCCATTCACTGATCGCTGTATTCAGATTCTCTTCCGTGGGTTTTTCCAGCAGCTGCCGCTCAACACAGGCAAATCCGAGTGATTCAAGATACTCCATCTGTTTTCCCCAGGAAAGAATCTCCTGTTCCGTATAGACGAGTGTAAAAGGAATCCAGCGGATATTTCTTTTTTTCACTTCTGCCGGATCTTTCAGATTCAAAGAACCGGAAGCCAGATTGCGGGGATTGGCATAATCCTCACCCGATTCCATCCGGAATGTTTCAAAATCTTCATAGGAAATGACTGCTTCACCGCGGATCACAAGATGTCCTTTTTCACTGATCTTCGGCAGAATTCCGTTAACGGAGCCGGCAAGATGGGTGATGTTTGTGCCGATGTGACCGTCTCCCCGCGTAACAACTTTCGTCAGTCTGCCGTTGTCATAGGTCACAACAAGTGTCAGGCCATCCAGTTTCCACGAAAGCCAGATGGGTCTTCCTTCCGCCCATGCGGCCACTTCCGAAACCTTTTTGGTCTTCGCAAGGGAAAGCGCGGAAAACTCATGTTCCTCCTTTGTGCCGGCAATCTGATCCTTTGAGACATTACGGACCGGACTGTCCGGCAGATAATATCCTGTTTCCTCTTCAAGAGATTTCAGGGAATCAAACATCGCGTCCCACTCATAGTCCGTCATGAGTTCCCCTCTGCCGTTGTAATAGGCATCGGAGGCCTCATTCAGCCTGGCAGTATACTCTTCTATTTTTCTGATCTTTTCTTCGTTTGTCATATAGCTTCTCCGGATTTATGCCTCAGATTTCTTTTTCAGTGTGGGATGTCCCGCCGCAATCTTCTTGATGCCGAACGGATAAGGAAAAGCGATTTCGGCAATTCCGTTGACACATTTGATGACAACGCCCTCACCGAATTTCGAGTGAATCATAATCTCACCCTTCTTCAGCTGAGGAATCTTCGTCTTTGAAAGCCGTTCCGCCATCGGAATATCCTTGTCATGAAACAGCGCTTCGGAAAGCATTCTTTCCTTCCTGCCCGGTTCAAAGGAAGCTCCTTTATGCTCAATGTGCTCATCGTCAATCTCACTGATAAAACGTGATCTTGTACGGCTTTTCTGCAGAATGAAGCTGTATCCCCCTGCTTCACACAGATAAAGCTTTCTCTTTGCCCGCGTGAAGGCAACGTAGGCAAGACGGCGTTCTTCTTCCACACCGCGTGTTCCGTCTGCCATTGCTCTCTCATTCGGGAAGATCCCGTCATTGAGATCAGTAACGAATACCGTATCGAATTCCAGGCCTTTCGCCGCATGAACCGTCATCAGCTGCACATAATCATTTTCCGTCGTCTGATCACGGTCGCCATAGAGTGACACAAGCTGCAGATACTCATCCAGCGTGCTGTCCGGATAGTTTTCGGAAAACTCCTTCAGATCATCCGTCAGTTCCTTCAGGTTCTCAATCCGTTCGGTCTCTTTGCTTTCTTCCAGCATGGCTTTGTATCCGCTCTCTTCCAGAATATCCTCAAAGAGAAGGTGGATTTCGGTCGTGCTGTCCGCTGCCCTGCGCCGCCAGCTTTCCACCATTGTACAGAAATTACCGATTGTCTTTTTCATCTTTCCGGAAAACAGTCTGTCCTGACAGAGAACCTCGTACATTGAGATCCCCTGTTCCCGCGCGCTCGCGGTAATCATATCGATTGTCTTGTTTCCGATTCCTCTTCTGGGTCTGTTGATGATTCTCTGCAGCGCAAGATCATCACTTGTCACTGCCATTCTGAGATAACATAATGCGTCCTTTATTTCCTGTCTTTCATAGAACCGGATGCCGCCGTAGATAATATACGGAATCCTCGCATCGATCATGGCTTTTTCAAGTGAACGGGAAAGATAATTGGAACGGTAGAGAACCGCAATATCACGGTATTTCGTCCCTTTGGCATGTTCCTCCTGTATTTTCCCTGCCACCCAGGCAGCTTCATATTCATCACCCGCCGCCGCATAATGTGTGATCTTTTCATCGGATTTCCGGTTTGTGAAAAGGTCCTTTTCAATTCTGTGTCTGTTGTTTTTGATTACGGAGTTGGCCCCGTCAAGGATCGCCTGAGTCGAACGGTAATTCTCATTGAGAACAATGGATTTCGCCCCAGGGAAGTCCTTTGTGAAATTCATGATGATGTCAACATCCGCCCCGCGCCACGTATAGATGGTCTGGTCCGGATCACCGACAACATAGACACTGTTTTCCTCACCCGCGAGCTGTCTGATCAGCGTGTACTGGATATTGTCTATATCCTGAAACTCATCAACCAGGATATAGTCATACCGCCGCTGCCATTTTTCTCTTACTTCATCATACTTTCTGAATATCTGAACGGTTGTCAGAATCAGATCATCAAAGTCAAGCGCCTTCATTTCCTTCTGACGTCTGACATAGTATTCATATACTTTTGCCTTTGCGATATCCGCTTTATAGGAACCGGCCATTGTCATTGCCTCTTCCGGCGTGATTTCAGCAGTCTTGTTGTTGGAAATATAGTTAACAAAAGCGCCTGCCGCATTTTTCTGCATCTCGATATCCAGCGCTTTGCAGGCTTCCTTTACAACCGACTTCTGGTCATCCTCATCCATGATCGTAAAGTTACGGGGATAGCCCAGTACGCCGATATCCTCACGCAGTATCCTGACACAAAGGGAATGAATTGTGCTGATCATCGGCGAAGCGCCTGCTGATTCAATCATGTTCATGACCCTTTCCTTCATTTCGTTGGCTGCCTTGTTGGTAAAGGTAATGGCGAGTATCCGCCATGGTCTTACATCCTCATCTTCGATCAGATGCGCGATCCGCATTGTCAGTACTCTGGTTTTTCCGCTTCCGGCACCGGCGATGATTCTCAGATATTGATCATCAGAAAGAACTGCTTCCTTCTGTCGTTCATTCAGTAAAGATACATCAGTCATATATGTCTCCCGCAGTGACTGTTATTATACCATCAGCCAACAGGCCATGTGATACAAATCTTCCTGACATGCTATAATAACCGCGAGGTGTTTTTATGCTGAAAATTGCCGCAAACTGGAAAGATTACAGCTGTCTCGATGCAGGCGGCGGAGAAAAACTCGAACAATGGAAAGGCATTACGCTCAGAAGACCTGATCCGCAGGCAATCTGGCCGTGTGATACCTCCATTGGTGAATGGAAAAACGCTGACGGTTATTATCACCGTTCCAGCCGCGGCGGCGGACACTGGGAATTCAGCCGTAAACTGCCTGAATACTGGACGGTCAGTTACGGCGTTCTGACATTCAAGGTATCTCCCACCGGTTTCAAGCATACCGGTCTTTTTCCTGAACAGGCCGTCAACTGGGACTGGATGAGCAGTCTGATCTCCTGTCACAAAGAAGAAGAACTCAGAATCCTGAATCTGTTTGCCTATACGGGAGGCGCCACAATGGCATGTTCAGCTGCCGGGGCAGCCGAAGTCGTCCATGTGGATGCCGCAAAGGGCATGGTGCAGTGGGCAAAGGAAAACCGTGATCTCTGCGGACTTCAGGATCATAAGATCCGCTTTATCGTCGATGACTGTCTGAAGTTCGTTGAACGTGAAAAACGGCGCGGTCATACATATCACGGCATTCTGATGGATCCCCCCTCCTACGGAAGAGGCCCCGGTGGTGAAATGTGGAAATTCGAAAAGGAAATCACGGGTCTCATCAAGGCATGTACGGATATTCTTGACGACAATGCCCTGTTTTTCCTGATCAACAGTTATACAACCGGTTTTTCCGCCGGGGTACTGGAAAACATCCTGAAAACGATGGTGCTTCCGGAACATCCTGAGGGAAAGATTGAAACCGGTGAGGTTGCACTGCCCATCGCAAACAGGGATCTGATTCTTCCCTGCGGCATATACGGCAGATGGGAAAGAACATGATCAGAGTATTATATGAAGACAACCACCTGCTGTGTGTCGAAAAGCCGGTAAATGTCCCGGTTATGGAAGATGCCAGCAAAGACACTGATCTGCTTACAATGTGCAGACAGTATCTGAAGGAAAAATACAATAAGCCGGGGAATGTCTATCTCGGTCTTGTCCACCGTCTTGACCGTCCGGTCGGCGGTGTAATGGTTTTTGCGAAGACTTCAAAGGCAGCCTCGCGTCTGTCCGAAGCAGTAAGAACGAAAAAACTGAAGAAGGAATACTATGCCGTTCTGGATGGCATACCGGAAGAATCCTCCGGCACCCTGACGGATTATCTGGTAAAGGATCACCGTACCAATACGGTGCGTACTGCCGGGGCAGAGGAAGGAAAGAAAAGCGTTCTTCATTATGAAACAGCAGCCGTAAAGAATCATATGGCTCTGGTTCATATTCTTCTTGAAACAGGACGCTCCCATCAGATCAGAGTACAGTTTGCCTCACGCGGTCTGCCGCTGGTATGTGATCAGAGATACCATCCGCATCCGTCAAAAGGACAGATTGCCCTCTATGCATACAAGCTGACATTTCCCCATCCCGTAAAGAAAGAAATCATCACTGTTACCGGTACTGTTCCGGATACTTATCCCTGGAGTCAATTTGAGGTGAATTATGACAACAGCTAAAAGAAACAAACAGGTCAGAAGGACCGGATCAAACAATGTCTATCCGCGGCGTCATCCGGTGAAGCGCAGAAGAAGAAGACTCCGCAAAGGAGCCCTTGTCGTCATCGCATTCCTGATTGCCGCAGTTGTTCTTGCTTTTACCCTGCCCGGTTATCTGACTTCAAATAAGCTGAGAAATCTCGGCTACTCGCAGAGTGAGATCAAGCAGATCAAGAAGATGAAGCTGACGGATACCATATTGGAAAACCAGTACTATTCCCCGCAGCTCGCAGCCGCAATTGAAGACGGTACTGTACGTACGGAGTATCTGCAGCTGTATACGGTTCTGCCGGAAAACAGAGCCGTAACAGACAGTGACTTTCTGCTGTACGGCAGACTTCTGGATCACGAATACGAGGAGGATCAGATTCTGAATCTGTTCTCCGCCCTTGAATTCAGGGAGATGGTTCCCCTTCTGCTGATGGACTATCAGTGGGATGAGAATCCGTACATCAAGGATTGTGTCGATAACAGAGGGACAAACATCAACGGAACATTTGCCCTTTCCGGCTCTTACCGCACCACATATAAGATCACTTCCGAAACCGACAAAACCGATTCCGTATCAGTTCTTGTCAATCAAAAGTATTATCTTCCTTCATCCTTCACTCCCGAACAGCTGACAGATATTGACTCACAGTATGCTGTTCCTGACATGAGGCTGGCAAAACCAGCGGCGGATGCCCTTCAGGATCTCTGTCAGGCAGGCATCTCCAATGATCATCCGTTCTATGTGACTGTCTCCTACCGCTCATGGGACGATCAGAATGATTATTATCAGGATATAGCGGAATCTGCAGGTGAAGAGGAAGCAGACAGGAACGCCCTGCGTGCAGGGTTCTCCGAACATCAGACAGGTCTTGCCGTCAACTTTGCGGCAACATATGAAACCGATGTATCATTCGAAGAATCCGATGTATGTAAGTGGCTCGTTGAAAACAGCTCAAACTACGGATGGATCCAAAGATACCCTGCCGGTCTGGAATACATCACCGGCATCGGCGATGAACCTGAGCATTTCAGATATCTGGGAAGAGATCTTGCCAAGGCAGTTCAGGAATCCGGTCTCTCCTATGATGAGTACTATTGTCTCTATCTCAGAGGCTGGGAAAACGAAAGCTTCAAACCGGCCGCAGATATTCTGACATCCGTCAGTTATTACAGTCAGTCGGAAACAACGGAACAGCCTGCTCAGACAGACTCTGCCGCAGCACAGGAAACGGCAGAACCGGAAGTGACTGAAGAAACAACCGCCGAAACACCTGCCGCAGAAGAAACAACTGAAGAAGCACAGTAAAAGCCGGATCACCTGACCCGGCTTCTTTCATCTCACTGTATGTGATGTTCAGTTCTGACAGAGTTTCAGGAATTTTCTTCTTTTCCGAGGAAGCGGAAGATTTCTTCCTTTCTTGCCTCCATATCACGGTAACCGAGGGAATACAGCTTCTTCGTATTCTTCACGTCACCGTGGAAACGGCTGACCTTGATATTTTCAGAAGGAAGAATGTACATCCCTTTGCCGTCTTCGACAAGTTTACGGATAATATCCATCTGACGGTAATAATTGATATGACGGACTTCATAATCCTTCGCCGCCTGCGGACATTCCTTATACATCTGCTTCATCAGGAATTTCACGATCGGAGACGCGGGCTTTCTGACATAATCCTTCGGCTTTGTCGTAATAACCATGCATTTCGTGCATCCCTGCTCCAATGCTCTTTCAATCGGGATCATCTTTGTAATGCCGCCATCCAGCAGGCGTCTTCCCTTGTATTCGACTACTGCCGAAGCAACCGGCAGAGCGCATGTTCCGCGCAGCAGAACAAGTTCGGGATCCAGTTCATGGTTATTGAAATACACCGTTTTTCCCTGGGAAAGATCATACGCGCCGACTTCCATGATCACTTCCGGATTTTCGATCAGCGGTCGGATATCCATATGTTCCTTTGCCAGAAGACATTCCTCGAAAATATACTTGTAGGCAACGTAATATCCTTCTTTCTGAAATGCCTTGAGTCCGACACATTCATCAGAAGAAGCATAGTATACCGACATGTTGTAAGGAGTATGCTTGTCATTGACAAGAAAGCAGCTCAGATATACCGCACCGCTGGAAATCCCCACGCTGTAGTCAAATGTAATATGGTGATCATTCAGCCAGGCAAGAGCTCCTGCCGTATAGGCGCCTCTCATGCCGCCGCCTTCCAGTACAAGTCCGATCTTTTCGCTCATCATTCACCTCATTCTTTCCCGTCAAACAAGCGGGATAAACAGATTCAGCACTGCCCTCACAATTCTTACCGGCAGTATTGTCTTTTTCACATCAGCGATTGTAATTTCCTTTGCGGCCTGTGCAGCTGCCAGGAAATCATCCCTGATCTTCAGTATTTCATCCGTATCCGCCATCAGAACACCGTTTTCAAAATGGAGAAAATAACTGCGGTAATCCATGTTGGCAGAGCCGATAATTGCCGTTTTGTCATCCGATACGAAGTTCTTCGAATGGTCAAATCCGGGCAGGTATTCATAGATTCTGACACCGGACTGCAGCAGCGGAAGATAATTCGCCTTGGTAATCTGATTGACCAGTATCTTATCCGGAATATAAGGCGTCATGATTCTGACATCGACACCGTTCTTCGCCGCCAGCATCAAAGAACTCTGCATGGGAGTATTCAGGATCAGGTACGGGGTATCCATGTAAATATACTTCTCCGCCTGATTGACCATATTCATATGATAATACAACGCTGCCGTCTCATCATCCGTAGGTGAATCGGAATACGGCTGATATTTGCCGCCGTCACCCTGAGAATCATACGTCAGTCTGTATTTCGCATAGTCAATCTCTCCTTCATCGTCCCTGACATTTGTATACATGCCGAGAAACATTGCGGTCAATGACCATACCGCATCCCCTGTCAGCTTCAGCGCGCTGTCCTTCCAGTAACCGAACCGGCTGATCCGGTTGACATATTCATCCGCGATATTAACGCCGCCGACAAATGCCGTACGGTTGTCTATAATTGTGATCTTGCGGTGATCCCGGTTGTTCATCTGGATGATAAACGCCGGTCTGACCTTGTTGAAAGGATACGCTTTGATCCCCTTCTCCGCCAGTTTCTTCCAGAACTTCCGCGGCATTGTCACACAGCCGAAGTCATCATAGATCAGAACGACTTCCACACCTTCGGAAACTTTTCTTTCCAGTATTTCCGTCAGTTCATCCAGACAGCTTCCCTGATCCACGATGTAGAACTCCATGAAAATGAATTTCTCTGCTTTTTCCAGTTCGGCAAGATAATCGGGAAACCAGTCCTCACCGCTTTTGTAGTATCTGCATGAAGTCTTGTCATATACCGGAAAACCGAGTCTGTCCTTTCCGTACTCAAACCGAATGCGGTTCTCCTCGGACAGCTGTTCGGTGTCCTGGATTCCTTCACCGTCAAGGAATCCGTTTGTTTTCATTGCTGCCCTGATGGTTCCGTCGATCAGCTTGCGGGGAATCTTCCGGTTTCCGGCAAGAAGATACAATGGAACTCCCACCACCGGTACGGCAAGAATCAGACAGCACCACGCAATCTTATATGAAGGATCCTCAAACCGGTTGATGATATAGATCGCCAGAATAATAGACAGTACATTGAATACCGGCAGAAACTGATAAATATCCGCCACCCGGTAAAAAATCACAAAAAGCACACCCACTTGAAGCAAAGCAAGCGGAATGCAGATCATTGCCTTGGATGTCAGAAATTTCAGAATTCGCCGCATAGAGCAATTCTATCACAGTCCTCTCTTTCCGTCACAGATTCAGCATATATCTGTTTTTTACCTTTTCACCCCGCCGGTAAAGATAGTGATCAGCCGGAACATTCACCGTGTCGATATACTGAAACCCTGCTTTTTCGATTGTTTTGCGGGACGGCGTATTCTCCGGTGAACATGTGATCAGCACTTCCTTCATCCGGAATTCTTTTTTTGCGATCTGCAGAAGCATCAGACAGGCATCATATGCATATCCCCTGCCGCGGAACGGTTCATAGATCCTGTAGCCGATATTGCCGGCATAAAACAGTTCCTCATTCATGCCGACCCGAAGGTCGCATTCACCGATTCTGTCTGTTTTGCCGTGCGGACAGATTGAATAGATCATGGAAAGTACATCACCGTCAATGGAATACCTTCTGTGATCCAGAACAAGATCAATCCGTTCACCTGCTTTCACATTATTTTTACGGAAAAGACGGAAGTGCATCATATTACCTCTACGGGAATATTTTCCACCCAACCCGGAAAAAAGAAAAGACATATCAGAATGTCTTCTCCATAATTTCAAGATAGATGTTTTTGAGACGTTCCTTCTGTTCGTCCGTCAGCTGATCGGAAGTGTCCTTCGGTGTAAAGCCGTCAACCAGTGAAACATGATAGCCTGTAATCTCCCCGTTACGGATACCGATTACGATCGGTACGAAGAACTCCGGCTCACCGTTTTCATCCCATTCCATCGTTTCGGCAATATACTGGCACATGGTTTTGAATTCTTCTTCTGTCGGCTGCGGTTCGGCATACACATCAATGTAGTATACCGGTCTGTTCTGTTCCTTCGCCGCTTCACTCAAAAGCGGAACAGCGCGCTGACAGTAATTGCAGTTCTCATAACCGAACAGCAGCAGACCCGTCCCTTTTTCCTGAAACAGACGCATCGCTTC
>CACXDM010000073.1 GCA_902766435.1 uncultured Erysipelotrichaceae bacterium
CATGTCGGTCACGGCAAGACAGCCATTGAAAACAATACCTGGGGCGACTGGGGTGATGCAGGTTTTGAAACCATGGTGGAGGATGAGAAAAAACTCCATGACATCACCGCGGAAAAATATCCCGGTGTCCCCTACTTCATGTTCGGTCATTCCATGGGATCGTTCATCACAAGAATGTATATCGCAAGATACGGTGAAGACCTGAGCGGTGCCACAATCTGCGGCACAACGGGTGTCTGGCCGAATCTGAAGGAAAACATCGCAGTCGTACAGAAGCTTGTCGATGAAGGAAAAGGCGCAGAGGCTGATCCGACTCTCGGCGGCAGGTTCATGGGATGGATGTTCGCAAGATGCCCGGAAGGCGTCACTCTCGGCAATGAATGGATCTGTGATGATCCGTATGTTCAGACAGACCATGCAAAAGACCCGTTCGATGCCTTCACCAAACCGACAAGCAACCGGGCATGGCTCTATTTCATGCAGATGATGGAAGACATCACCGGTGAAGAATGGGCAAAGAAAGTTCCTCAGGATCTTCCCATATACAACATCGCGGGAGATCAGGATCCTGTCGGACAGTATGGAACAGGCGTCTATCAGACAGCCAACTGGCTGGCAGATACCGGTCACAATGTCACGACAGTTCTCTATACGGGATACCGTCACGAGATTCATAACTACAAGGACATCAAGGATATGGTCGAACAGGGAATCATCTCCTTCTTCGATGCCTGCCTTGCATAATCCTTTCTTCCAAAACACCCGGCCAATCCGGGTGCTTTTTCATATGAAAAATGTGATCCGTATTCCGAAGATTTTCACTCCGTATACAGACCACATACTTTTCATCCCGCTGCGATGATATTTACCGGGATTCAGGACAGAGGATCAGGCAGGTTACTGCTTTATTTTCTTTCCGCACTTCGGACAGAATACCTCATCCCCGTCCAGTTCCGTATGACATTCAGGGCATCTGAGTTCCTTTAACTGCAGCGGTGAACCGCAGGCGGAGCAGAACTTCGCATCCGGATCATTCTCCTTGCCGCAGGAAGGACATACAGGTCTCAGTATACTGCCGGCATACTGCGTCCTTACTGCAGTACCTGATTTTGTTTCGGGCTTGTTTTCCGGTATGACGTATGTACCGTCAAGAATCTGCCTGAACTGATCACTTTCCGCCCATTCCGTACATTCGAGGGCTCTTACTGCCATGAACGGATGTGTCGCATTGCTTAACATGTAGAATTCCAGTGTCTTGTCCCAGGTGGATTCGTTCGTCATCTGACGGTACTCTTCCGCCTGCTTCATGAATTCCTCTTTGTTCAGTTCATCCGCGATCCGCTTGTCATAACCGGCAAGACGCATGCAGATTTCAGACATCTTATCCGCGCTTCCGTCACAGAGAACAGCCGCTCTGTCCGCCGAATACTCACTGCAGCGGATCCAGTAGAAGAACGCTACTTTCAGAGGCAGTGTAAGAAGCGTGCCGAAAGGAAAGGCAGCGATTGTTCCGGCTGCTCCGCCGAGAAGAATCGTACCCATGGTCCTGTAGAGAACATGGTGACATGCGATATGGCCGCACTCATGGGCGAGGATTGTCGGAATCAGTTCATCCGGCAGAACATTCAAAAGACCCGATGTCAGTACGATATACGGATTTGTCTCACCCGATGTAAATGCGTTGGGCACCGGACTGTTCATCAGATACAGTTCGGGAATATCGATTCCGAGCTTCTCACAGATCGGCGGCAGCATATCATAATACTTTGAGAGCTGATTCTCATTGATGCGTATATAGGATGACATATTCCTGATTCTTCCCTGCCGTTCACTCCAGTTCTTCAGGAATGCCTTCATCAGCTGGGAGAAACCGGGAATCGCCTGCAGTGCCTCAAGGGCTGCCTGATCGGATTCATGAATATAGGATTTAGGATCAAATGCCATAATGATTACCTCCTGTCCGTATGATACCGCGGACTACTCCATTATATCCCCCTCTTCATAAAAGTTTGCGAAGAAACGGTGAACATTTCACTTACAATGTATACAGACAAGGAGAACGGAACATGCTGAAAAACGGAAGCATCATCTTTCTGCCCTGCACCGACATTAATGAAACCGTACATTTCCTTCATGACATTATCGGCCTTGAAATTACGCAGAAACAGTCTGATTCACTGTATATCTTCGATACCGGATACGGATACTGGGGCTTCTCACGGTACGCAGATTTAAGACCGCCTCTTTCCGGCCAACAAGGCGTCTGTCTTTCCATGAATTACGGAAACATTGAAGAAGTAAACAGACAGTATGAACGGCTGAAGAATCAGTGCCGGATTTTCAAAGAACCTGCCCGTCATCCTGATTTTCCGGTTTATTCCTTCTTTGTGCTCGGGCCAGATGATTACCTGATTGAATTTCAGACGGTCAATGTCTGAAAATTTTCAAAGCGACGTGAGATATTCCTGAATATTCTGATATCTGATGCCGTTTTCTTCTTCAAATGATTCTCCGTTGCAGAGAACGGTTCTTTCCGTAATCCTGCCGAACGCATACTGCGTTTTTTCCATATTCAATAAAACCTGTTTTTCCGTAAAGAGAAACCGCAGGATTGTTTTCTGCCGCCGCTTCCGTTTCCGGCTGGCTGTCGTAAAAAAAGCTCCTGTTACGAATAACAGGAGAAGTTTAATCACTGAAGAGTAAACGAGAAGAAGTCCGCTGTCCCCTTTGAGCACCAGATAAAATACAATGCATGCACACCTTGAACAGGCTTCATTTCCGCGCTGAAGACCGTACGGTCATCTGAGGCTTTTACCTGAATATGGGCAGTCTCTTTTCCCTGAAGATCCGTATACACTTCCATCACACCGTCTGCCGAAGTCTTCATACATACACTGATCTCTGAAGGAGAATGCAAGTCAAAGTATCTGAATCCCGTTACCGTACCGTCATTGAGATTACATATATACTGATCGGGATCAGACATCCTGTCTTCCCCTGTCTGGGTAAAGGCGGGATGTTTTGTTTTGTCTTTGATTTCCGTAATCTTGCAGGCACCTTCCTTTGCATAAAGCACACAGGCAATATTGGCTCCGTATGTGCCTGTTCCTTCAAGCGGCTTTCCGTTCAGACCGCAGCTGGTCATTTCCGCCATTTCGAAACGACCGTTTTCATCCCGGTGTATTTCTTCCGCGACGCCCTGTCTTGAGAATTCATGATAGTTTGTCTGCCGGTGGCCGAATACATAGAATTTTCCGTTGATTCTTTCCACGGATCCGTGGTTGTTTCCCCAGTACATCTGCGCTTTCTGATTCCCTTTATAACCGATATTGCCGTTGGAATGCAGCGCTCCGCCATAGACAAAACCTTTATTCGGTCCTTCTTTGCTGAAGGCATAGGCAAGTTCATGCGATAGCATGGAAGAATAGATGAAATAGTATATACCGTCAAATTTACGGATGGAACTGGCCTCATAGAACTCGTGGCCTTCAAACGGTGTCCCTTTTCCGTTGACGGTGCCGGGGATCAGCTTGACCGGTTCGGTTTTAATCGTGATCATATCCTGCTCCAGCTCAATGCAGTCACATCCCGTCGCTGTCACATGACTGCCGGCCATCTTACCGATTTCCACCGATCCGAATCCCGAATACAGCCATACCCTTCCGTCATCATCCGTAAGCACACCCGGGTCAAAGGGAAACTCATCATCTTCCTTCTTTCCGTATACCGTTCCGTCTTTGTGATGTACGTCACCATAGTATTCATACGGTCCCTGCGGCACATCGGACACCGCTGCAGAGATTACTCCGCAGAAGTCAAACGCATAGTAAAGATAAAATCTGCCATCCGGTCCTTTTGTGACATCAGGGGCATACAGCATATGCTTCGGCATGAAGTCAGGTTTGGGATATACATTGAAGTTCGGATCCTGCTCTCCCTTGTAAATGACACCTTCATATCTCCAGTCCGAAAGATCCGTCACCGGAGCACTCCAGCATACATAATCATTCATACAATACGTCATGCCGTTAAACGAATCATGGCTTCCGTAAATATAAATACGGTCACCGAAAACATGCGGCTCCCCGTCCGGTATATATTCCCAGGAAGGAAGATACGGATTGAATACCTGTTTTTTCATTATTTCTGCTCCTTGCTGTTGTGATGACTTCATTATAATACTGAGAGTTCACTTAAAGACTGTGTCGGAAAAGCAAAAAACCGGATGCTTCTGCGGTATCAGTGACACCGGGAAACACTCCGGTCTGGTTATGTAACAGATTCAGCTGAAGTATCTCAGAAAGCAATGTCTTTATAACCGGTTTCGGTGACTTTTCCGTCTTCGATGAATACAGCCACACCGTTATCATCCGTATCTTCTCCGCCCCAGTCACGGTTAAACAGAACATATACGGGATTTTTGCCCTTTGATTCCATCACATATTCCGGCTGGATCACAATCGACTCCGGACGGATGAATTTCACCAGTTCCTCTTCACTGTCAATATCAGGCCACCACTTTCTGAATTCTTCCTCATCTTCAGGACCATAGGAACCCTTTTCTTCATTGTTGTAATACTGCAGTATGGCCGCCGTGATCTTATGCTGTATCGCATCCCATCCCTGCATTAATGCCGCAAACACATCACGCTGAAACTGCGATATTTCTTCCTCTTCATCACAGATAATCAGTACATCTGCAGTCTGTTCTTTTCCGCCGAAGAGAATCGTCTGATGACCGGTATATCCGTAATCTTCTTCGTATTCCAGTTCTCCGAATGTTTCATCCCTCATTGTCATTTCCTCAGTTTTCATTAACACACCGGTGTGTATGAAATCATTGTATCCCGTTCAGCTGCGGCTGTCTGCTTCTTTGGAAAATGTCCTGATCAGATAGAGTAAATATCCTCCCAGAACTGCAAAAATCAGAATCAGATTCACCACCATTTCCATCTTGGGATCCATGATCTGATCAGCTTCAAATATCTTAAATGCGTTGTTTGCTGAGTGGAACACGATACACGGAATCAAAGATCCCCCATAGTGAAAAATCAGCACCAGAACAAAACCGACAAACACTGCAAACACGACCTGTATCAGTGAAGACATGGGATCCCTGCCGCTGCCGTTGAAGAGATTCACAATATGACCGATGCCGAAGGTCAGCGCGGAGACAATGACCGCCTTCTTCAGATTATCCTTTTCCATTGCCCTGAACAGAAGACCGCGGAAAATCACCTCTTCCAGAAATCCCACACAGAGCATACTGATGACATACATCAGCGCATCCGGAAATCCGTACTGCACTTTAAACCCGCCCCAGAATGCTGTCGAAGCAATGATTACAAGCGGCAGATAATACAGAAACTTCTCTGCCGGAACAGCTGACCGGCAGAATCCGTATTTATTACTCAGGTTATTTCTCCGGATCCAGAAATACAGGATCAGAGACATCACAATATGCAGTACGGCAGTTACGGATTTCACAACACCGAGTGATTCCGAAATCTGATCCGCCAGACTGCTCAGCACAACGTAGGCAGCGATCCAAAGGACCGCAAATGTAATCTCACTTTTCTGATACAGTTTTGTCATTTTCTTTCCATCCTCTTTCCAGTCCCTGAGCGATCATCATCAATGCTTTCCGGATCGCTTCCGGATCATATCTGACCGCATTGTCTGCGATCAGACTGGCATAGCCATGTACAACCGCAAACAACGGTTCAAAAAAAGCGGCCGCATCTTCTTCCGTCATTCCTTCTTCCAGACTGACTTCCGCAAGTATACCGGATGCCTCAGGCGCCCTGATCAGCTCTTCCAGACTGAATCCCGAAAAATGTCCTGACTGAAAAAGAAACCGGAACAGCTGCGGTTCTTCTTCCGCAAACCTGATATACCGCATCCCGATCCCAATCAGGTCTTTGCCGGACATAATATATTCACTGTGATATGCATCTGCCTTCCGATAAGCCGCTTTCCTCAGCAGACCGAGATTCGGGAACTGATACATGACAGGCTGTGTGGAACAGCCGAGAAAAGCCGCAAGATTCCTCGCGGTAAGATATTCATATCCTTTATCTCTGATTAACTGAAATGCACCTTCAATCATCGCTTCTCTTGTCGTCACCGGTTTTCTTGGCATAAGCATCACCTCATATATACTATAACATACGTTATTATATTCTGCAGCTCCTTTACATCTCCGTCACCGTTTCACTGACGCATATAAAAAAGAAGCTTTTCAATCAGCTCCCTTCGTTCTTTCCTTTTGTGATTTCCAGGCAGCCTCCCCCTCTTCTGCGGAAGAGGCAGCGAGTGATCCGAGGGCAATCAGCGCGGTCACGTTCGGGAGTACCATCAGATAGTTGAAGAAGTCGGTCAGTTCCCAGACAAGATCATTCGACAGCAATGAACCGAGGAAAATAAACCCTGCTGCCGTAACTGCATACATGACGGACGCAGTCTTATTGTCTTTGAACAGATACCGGACATTCAGCCTGCCGAAGAAGTTCCAGCTCAGTATTGTGGAGAAGGCAAAAAACAGCAGACATACGGCAACGAAGGCACTGCCGATGCCCTCGCCGAATACCATACTGAAGGACAGCTGAGCCATGTTGGTCTTTGCAATGCCTTCCGCCGCCCCCTCCGCAAGAGGTCCTCCTCCTGTGTACAGGCAGGAGATGACAACCAGAGCAGTCATATTCAGGACAATGAACGTGTCGATGAACACACCGATCATCGCTGCCACACCCTGATCATGAGGACTTTTCACCTTCGCAATCGCGTGAGCGTGCGGGGTGGAACCCATACCGGCCTCATTGGAGAACAAACCGCGTTTGGCACCCTGGCTGACCGCAGACTTAAGAGCCGCGCCGAAACTGCCGCCAATGACCGCCTGTGGCATGAAAGCATACTTAAAGATCATTCCGACCGCAGCAGGCAGAAAACGGATGCGTGCAGCCAGAATAATGAGACCGCCGATGATGTACAGGCAGGCCATCAGCGGCACAAGTTTTTCCGTGACGGAAGCGATGCGGTGAACGCCGCCGATGAAGATCAGAGCGGCAGCCGCAGAAACAATAACACCGACAACCCAGCCCGGAATGCCGAAGGCATTGGTGCAGCTCTCCGCAATAGAATTCGACTGAACCATACAGCCCATAAAGCCGAGTGCAAGAATAATCGCCACGGAGAAAAAACCGGCAAAGAATCTGCCGAACCTGTTCGGGAAAGCCTTCCGGATGTAATAAACCGGACCGCCGGAAATACTGCCGTCCGCATGGACAATACGTGTCTTCTGGGCAAGAACGGCCTCAGCGTAGATGGTGGACATGCCGAGGAAAGCAATGATCCACATCCAGAAAATTGCCCCGGGTCCTCCGGTCAGAATCGCACCGCAGGCACCTACGATATTGCCGGTGCCGACCTGAGCGGCAATGGCAGTTGTAAGAGCCTGAAAGGAACTGATTCCTCCGTGCTGTTTTCCCCCATGCAGGGAGAAACTTCCGAAAACCCTTTTCATCCCCTCTCCAAAACAGCGGATCTGTACGAAGCGGGTGCGTACACTGAAGTAAATGCCCGTACCGATCAGCAGAATGGTCAGGATGTAATCTGCGAGATAACCGTTAACAGTCTGTAAGAACTGAACCATGTATGGATCCTCTCTTCTGAATTTGACAACAAAAATACCGACGGGAGAATCTGCCCGACGGTCTGAAGCGCACAATATGCTGCACTGATGTGATCCGTTTTTTGCCTGAGAGATTCAGCGGCTCCAAACAGGTCAGCCCTGCACCTTCGGCAGCCTGTTCGCGGCGGGGATTCCCGGGATTTTCCTCCGCTTCCTGTTCCGTGCAGTTTCAGGAAGCTTAACCGGAAGTATTCAGTTAAAGTCAGCTAATTATGTCCGTCTGGAAAAACATTTGTCAAGCCACCTGCAGATATCCTCATAGATTTCCGGGGTAACATTTGTCACAGGATGTTTTCCGGCCGGCATCACCCACTTAATCCATCCGGAACCGGCATATTCTCATATACTTCAGCACATGCCGGATCCGACAATATATTCAGTGTATTAATATTCATAAAACTCCCGGCACATGTTTTATCATTGCCTCTTTTCTTACAATTCCCGATTCATCAGCCTACAGTGAATCAGCTGTTTTTACAGGTAACCTTCTTTGAATCACATCCGTATACCGGCTGACAGGAAGAAAATCTTCCATCTGTCGTTACTGACCCGTTGTCTGCTCAGCGTATCTGACCCTGATTACAGGCCGGACCCCCATACGGTACTGAACGTCATTTCCCATCAGATTTGCCGATCTGCCAAGGATAAATACCGCACAGTTCTGGTTCTTTCCGGGAGATCTCAGCCACCAGTCAACACCGCACTGCCTGATCTCATCACTGACAGTCTTTGATTCGGTATATGTGAACAGGTAAACTATGTCATCCGTGTCATTTCCGCAGTCCATCTCATACGGAGAATCCTCTTTGGCATATGTATTATGTGTTACGACAACCGAAGCTCTTTCTCCCTCAGAGAATCTGCTGTTAAAGAAGTCTTTATTGAGCCATGTACGCAGAGTGCAGTTTTCCCATGTGATATCCGTTTTGGTGTCATTGTATGCCATATTTGCAACAGGGCCCTGACTGAGCAGTGTGCAGACACCGTCTGTTTTGTCTGCGACATACCACGTATTTCTGCCGAACGCCACCACATCACCGATCTCTGAACCGGAGATCACCGCGAGCTCATTTTCTTCTTCGGCCGCAGTTCTGTTATAAGCAGCCGGAACAGACTGACCGGTAAAACTCAGATTCAGAGCAGGACGTACGGCACCGAATTCATTGCCCGAAATATCTCCCATCGGATCTGCAACGTTTTTTCCGTCGCTGTTGTTGCCGACATATGCCGTATAGTCTTTATTCATACCGGGTGACCTCAGCCACCACCACTGGTTATCCATATCATACCAATAGCCGCATTTCAGCACTGTGCTCTCAAGTGCGGATGCCTCTTCAACACTCAGCAGAAAGACATAATCATCTGTATCATCTCCGCCGGGAGTGCCGTATTCGCTGTTGGCGGGATTGACATTGTGTGTCATAGTGATCAGCGCTTTTTCCTCTTCCGTGAATGTGTTATAGAACTGATTATTCAGCCATGCCCGCACAGTGGATTTATCCCATGTACCAATTACCTGATACCCTGCTTTATTAAAAGGCATCTTTATCACGGGCTTTTCACTCAGCAGTGTACAGCCCGTCTCTGTTTTTGCAATCACGTACCACCGGATATCACCGAATACAACAACATCTCCCACGGAAGCATCCGGCAGTCCCACTGCCTCCTTATAGGTTTCCTGTTTTGAATTACTGCAGCTGGACATAATACCAACAAGACCAAGCAGCGCAGCAAACAATATTTTTTTCATTTTCTTTTCCCTCTTTATACTTCGATTGTCAGTATCCGGACAAACCGAAATTTGTCATACTGACTTAATCAAACCATTTTCCCAAAAGGCTTCAAAAGTGTTTGCCACTCCGCTATGTTCGGTGATTTTTCCATCTA
>CACXDM010000074.1 GCA_902766435.1 uncultured Erysipelotrichaceae bacterium
TCGGACTTCTACTACAAAAAGATGAAGGAATCGGAAAAGACAGTACGTAAAGGGGATATGCTGTTCTGCGGGGCGCCGCATCTGTTTATCGCGCATGACAGATACACGGGAAAATGGGCAGAGGACTACAAGGTCAACTGTATTATTGCCTCCGCGTATTTCGAACTTCTTGCGAATGCCCATGGCCTTGGGACGGTAATCATGAGTTATCCTTCGGAGGTACTGAATGAACTTGCCCCGCAGGCAAGGAAAATGCTCGGGATACCTTCTGATCATTACACCGGACTGATTGTCGGATTCGGATATCCGGAAATTCCTTATGCAAGGGGCGTTCAGAAGGAACACAGCAGAAAGATACACAGATATTCAAAGGAAAAGAAACAATTATCACTGGATCTCTGAAAAAATGCCGCGGACTGCGGCATTTACTGATTGAGTTCTCTTAATGCGGAAACATACTCACCGATGAAATTCTCCGGCGGCACATCAAAGGTAAACGTTCCTTTCCAAAGGATTTCATCATCATGGCGTACGGTATAGTTTCCTTCATATGAATTCCGGTTCACAAGGGCATTCACCTGTTCCGGCAGATCGGTTTCGATTGTTGTTTCGGCGTCTTCCGGCAGGTCAAGTTCGATGATGTCATTGGGGATCACCGGAATTGTCTCTTCATAACATGAGTGTGTGACTTTGATATCACACAGCTTGGATCCTTCACTGATGACCGGACGTCTGTTCCAGTCTTCCAGTTTGTTCTGGATCGTATTCATATCATAGATATGTGCTCCGTCAGGTACAGCGTGCATTGTGACTGCCGCGGTATTCATACCGTTCAAAGAAGCCCAGTAGGCAAGACAATGACCGCCGGCGCCGGTTGTGCCGGTCTTTCCGCCGATATATCCCGGAGCGGAGTATTCATGTGAGCGGATTGCCGACCATGAGGTGGAGTAGAGATGAATGCCGTCAGGGGCAGACTGCAGACTTCCCGTCTGATAGTGTTCGGCGGAAAAGATCTCCGCAAACAGAGGGTTATCGATACAGTACAGCAGAAGCTTAAGCATATCCCGGCAGGTGGAATAGTGATCCTCATCATCAAGGCCTGTCGTATTGACGAAGTGGGTGTTCTCCATTCCGATTTCAGCTGCTTTTTCATTCATCATATCCACGAAATCTTCAATGGATCCTCCGACCGTGACGGCAAGGGCATTGCACGCATCCGCGCCGGAAGGAAGGGCTGCCCCGTACATCAGCTCAAGGGCAGTCGGTTCATCACCGGGCATGAAGCCGGCAACGGAAGCATTGGCCTCATACAGACCGTACCACATGTTGTCGGTAATCAGAATCCGTTCAGAAGGATCCTCAATTGCTTCAATTGCCAGGATTACGGACATCATTTTCGTCGTGGAAGCAGGGTAGATGATATCATCCGCGTGTTTCTCGGAAAGAATCTGTCCGGTGTCTCTGTCGATGACAACCGCATAGTCGCTGTAAAGATCATCTGTCAGTTCCGCAAACCCGTATATTTCTTCTGTTTCTTCTGCTTCTTCTGTTTCCTCTGCCGATACCGGACAGATATTCCATAACGGCAGAAGCAGACAGGCAGCAGTGATTTTCCTGATGAAATGCATGACAGTATTATAACCCGATATCATAGCGCGCGCTTTTCTTTTCAGCGGATGTTTTGGTATAGTAAGCCGTAGAGGAAGTGCTGAATATGAAAATCGGTATTATCGGGGCGATGGAAGCGGAAACCGCGCTCCTGATTGGGAAAATGGAAGAAAGAAAAGAGATCCGGTACGCCGGAAGAATTTTCAATGAAGGAAAGATATCCGGTACTGACTGTGTTGTTGTCAAATGCGGCGTGGGAAAGGTAAACGCGGCAGGATGCGTTCAGATTCTGGCGGACAGATTTGAAGTGACGCATATCATCAATACCGGTGTAGCCGGATCATTAAACAATGACATCAATATCGGTGATATCGTGATATCCGAAAAGGCCGTTTATCATGATATGGATGCTGTGAATTTCGGTTATGAATACGGTGAGATTCCTTCGATGGGCATAAAGGAATTCCTGTCTGATCCGGAAATGGCGGACCTGGCGGAAGAAGCAGTCAGAGAGGCAGATCCTTCCATCGGTGTATTCCGGGGAATCGTCGCCACCGGCGATCAGTTCATCCGTGACAGGGAAAAGAAGCAGTGGATCAGAGATACATTCTCTGCCGACTGTACGGAGATGGAAGGAACGGCGATTGCCCATACGGCATATCTGAATGAACTTCCGTTTGTGATTGTAAGGGCGATTTCGGACAAAGCGGATGAGAGCGTCAGTGTCCAGTATGAGATATTTGAGGAAAAAGCGGCAGAGCACTGCGCAAAGATGATACTGAATATGTTGGAAAGGATCCGGTAAGATGGAATTTAATTATGACTACTGCAAGGTGAGTGCAGACTATATCAGAAGCAAAATCAACTTTGAGCCTGAGCTCGGGATGATTCTCGGATCAGGTCTTTCACCTCTCGCGGCAGAAATTGAGGATGCGCTGGAAATCCCGTACAGTGAGATTCCCAACTTTCTTCTCTCCACCGTGGCGACACATGCGGGAAAACTGATCTGCGGCAGACTGGCCGGAAAGAATGTGGTATGCATGTCGGGAAGATTTCACTCCTATGAAGGATATGACTTCCGTCAGCTGTCCATTCCCGTACATGTATTCAAGATTCTCGGTGTAAAGGCAATGATTCTGACAAACGCGGCAGGAGCCGTAAATATGTCCTATAAGCCGGGGGATATCATGATTATCCGTGACCATATGATGTTTTCGGGCATGAGTCCGATGCGCGGGGCGAACGATGAAAGATTCGGACCGAGGTTCTTTGACGTTTCCAAAATGTATTCGCCCCAGCTGATTCAAACCGCGCAGGAGTGCGCTTCAGGTACGGATCTGACAGTACATCAGGGTGTTTACTTCTTCATGCAGGGACCGCAGTTCGAAACCCCGTCTGAGATCAGGGCAATCCGTCTGCTGGGTGGTGATGCGGTAGGCATGTCCACTGTCACTGAAGCGCTGACAGCCGCGCACTGTTCACTTCCCGTACTCGGATTCTCCATATTGACGAACATGGCTGCGGGCATAACGGATAAACCGCTTTCGGATGAGGAAGTCAATGAAGTCGGAAATATGATTGCCGATCAGTTTTCGGACTATATCAGAACCGTGATTGAAAAGATATGAGTCCCTATATTCTCTGGGCTGCAGGCGCTGCGGCCGTACTGTTTATATTAAGATTCAGAAAGATCAGAAACCTGCTGATTGTTTTTCTGGTCTTTTTTCTTGTCTGGTACGGCATCATGCAGAGAAAAAGAGAACTCCTGCTTCATACATACAATTTTGATTATTCTGAACTGGAGATCAAAGAGGATACTGCTATGGTGGAGATCAACGGCGGTATACCTTTCTTCACGGAAGAAGAAATGTCTTTACCGGAAGGTGAATCCTATGGCGATATGGATTTCTCA
>CACXDM010000075.1 GCA_902766435.1 uncultured Erysipelotrichaceae bacterium
CATGCGTGAACTGCTTAAGGATATTGACGCGGATATTATCATTGTTGATTTTCACGGAGAGGCAACCAGCGAAAAAGCTCTGTTTGCCCGTTATTTTTCAAAAAGTCTGACTGCTGTCATCGGGACACATACACATGTTCAGACGGCTGATGAAAGACTGATCGACGGATGTGCGTTTATTTCCGATGCAGGGATGTGCGGCGCCTATGATAGTATTCTCGGAAGAAATATCGATGAAGTCATTTCCAATATGGTCGACAATCACTTTACATTCTATCAGCCGGCAAAAGGCGAAGCTGTCATCTGCGGATGTGTCGTCAGTGTGGATGATGAGACAAACAGAGCGGTGGGAATCGAACGGATCCAGTACCGTCCCGGGGACCAAATCGGCTGACATTTATTGTTCTGAAACGTTTACGATGATATAATAATGAGGAAGGAGGAGATTATGCCAGTAAAAGTTGATAAGGATATGTGCATCGGCTGCGGTGCATGTGTAGGAGTATGTCCTGTAACAGCTCTTTCACTCGATGATGAAGGTAAGTCTGAATGTGATGCGGATATATGTATCACATGTCTGTCTTGTGTAGGTACTTGCCCGGTATCCGCAATTTCCGAGGCTTAACCTGATCTCAAAAAACCGGCGTTTGCTGGTTTTTTATTTGCGCTGTTTGCTATAATGATTGCCTGTGGAGAGAAATGCGATGAAAGAAAAGTATTTACTGCCGGATCAGAAGGCGGCCGCCAGAAGGTCAAGAACGGCAGCGGAAAAAGAATACGGACTGTTCAGCCTGAGTGAAGAAGCGAAGGGACTCGGACAGGGGAAAAAATATATGGTGAAAACCTATGGCTGCCAGGCCAATGTCAGAGACGGAGAATCTCTTTCCGGCATGCTGGAGGAAATGGGATTTGAAAGAGCAGACAGGCCGGAGAATGCGGATGTGATTATCTTCAATACCTGCGCAGTCAGAAGAGCGGCCGAAGAGCACGTCCTCGGGGAAATCGGGAGTCTGAAACATATGAAACTGGCACATCCGGAGAAGGTGATTGCCGTGTGCGGCTGTATGGCGCAGGAAGAGGATGTTGTATCCGAAGTGCTCAGAAAATATCCTCAGGTTGATCTGATTTTCGGCACACATAACATTTACCGTCTGCCTGAGCTTTTGCTGAAGGCATCTGAGGGAAAAGGAAGGACCGTTGAAGTCTTTTCTGAAGAAGGCAGAATCATTGAGGATCTGCCGGTAAGAAGAACTTCCCGTTATAAAGGTTTTGTCAACATCATGTACGGCTGTGATAAATTCTGCACCTACTGTATCGTTCCTTATACAAGAGGGAAGCAGCGCTCCCGTGACAGAGAGGATATTCTGAAGGAAATCGAAAACCTGAAGAGTCAGGGAAGAAAGGAAGTTGTCCTGCTGGGACAGAATGTCAACGCTTACGGCAAGGATCTCGGCATGACGGACGGGTTTTCCGATCTGCTTGAGGCATGCGCCGAAACGGGAATTGAGAGGATCAGATTTTACACAAGTCATCCGCGGGATTATTCCGCCACAACGATTGATGTCATGAAGAAGTATCCGAATATCATGAAGTCGCTTCATCTTCCCGTACAGTCCGGATCGGATGAAATCCTGCGCCGTATGGCAAGAGGATATACGGCGGGAAGCTATCGGAAACTGTATGATGATATGAAGGAAAAGATCCCGGAAATCACGTTTACGACGGATCTGATTGTCGGCTTCCCGGGTGAAACGGAGGAGCAGTTTCAGCAGACGATGGATCTGGTTGATTACTGTAAGTTTGATCTTGCATATTCCTTTGTCTACTCACCCCGTTCCGGAACCCCTGCCGCAAAGCTTCAGGATGACACACCGGAAGAGGTGAAGAAGCAGCGCCTTTACCGTCTGAATGAAAGACTTGCCATGCATGCCAGGGAAAACAATGAGAAGTACCGTGACAGGATTGTGAAGGTTCTCTGTGAAGGAAGATCAAAGAAGAACAGCGAAATCTGGAGCGGATACAGTGAGGAAAACAAGCTGGTCAATTTTTCCGGACCTGATGACTGCGAGGGAAAGATAGTTGACGTCAGGATTACGGACATACACAGTTTTACCCTCGACGGCATGGCATTGTGAACAGTTATCGTTTGATTTATAATTGTTAAAAAAGCAGTTACCGGGAGGATAATTTATGAGTAAAGTACGCATTTTTGCTCTTGGCGGCCTCGATGAAGACGGCAAGAACATGTATGTTGTGGAAAACAACGATGACATTTTCATTATGGAATGCGGTTTGAAATATCCTGATGCGGATCAGCTCGGCATTGAAATGATTATTCCCGATTTCAGATATCTCCAGGAAAACCAGGAAAGGGTAAAGGCAGTGTTCATTACTCACGGACATGATGATGTAATGGCCGCTCTGCCGAATCTTCTGAAGGAAGTTCCGAAGCTTCCCGTATACATGGCACCGTTTACGGCGATGATGTTTGAACGAAAAGCCAAGGAGGCCGGCATTAAGGATCTCAACCTGCACCGGGTCAGAAGAAATGCCAAATTCAAGATCGGCAAAACGGAGATCCGTACATTCGGGGTTACCCAGTCCATCGCCGACGGATTCGGCGTTGCAATCAAGACGGAAGACGGATATGTGGTTTATTCCAGTGAATTCATCGTTGACTATGATACTTCCAACGATGCGTTCCGTTTTGACATTTCCAATATTACGGATCTTGGCACGGCCGGTGTTCTCGCGCTGATGTGTGAGTCCGTAGGTTCGACAAGAGAAGGTCACTCTGCGCCGCATCACCGCATCACTTCACTGATCGAACAGTATTTTGAGGATTCTCCGGGGAGAATGTTCATCACATTGTTCAACCAGAATATCTACCGTGTGATGGAAGTCATTGAACTGGCAAACAAATATAACCGCAAGGTGATGATCTATGATGATGAGCTGAGAAATCTCATTAATGACATGGGAAAACTCGGGTATTATCATATTCCTGCCGGTCTCGAAGTTCCTCCTTCGCAGTTCAAAAACGAGATGGAGAATGTTCTGGTGATTATTGCCGGCACCGGTTCTTCGATTTTCCGTAAGGTGCACCGTATAGCGATCAAGGAAGATCCGGTTATGGAATTCAGAGATTCCGATACAATCATTATTGCTTCACCCGCAGTTCCGGGTACGGAAAGGGAAGAGGCAAGCATGGAGGATGATCTTTACAAAGAGGGCGGCCGTGTTCTTATGGTCGATTCCAAGAGAACGTTCACAATGCATGCGAGCATTGAAGATCTCAAGATGATGATCTATCTGATGAAGCCGACATATTATATCCCGGTAAAGGGAGAATACCGTCAGCTGATTGCAAATGCGAATATTGCCCTGAATATGGGGTATAATGCCGATAAGATTCTTGTTCTGGACAACGGCCAGGCAGCTGTTATCAAGGACGGTAAGGCTGAAAGAAGCTTTGAATCTGTACCTGTCGATGAGGTTATGGTCGACGGGAATGACAATTTTGACGCCAGCGGAATGATCCTGAAGGACCGTGAGCTGCTGAGTACGGACGGAGCGATGATCATCGGAATCGTGATCAATCATGCGACAAAGGAGATCATCGGAGGACCGGATGTACAGAGCAGAGGTGTCATCTATCTGAAAGATGCCGATTATATCGTCAAAGAGATCGGCAATATCATGGAACGTACAATTAACGACGCTGTCAGTGAGGGAAGATACGATAATCTTGCCTGCCGGACGGAAGCAAGGGAGAAGATCAGCAGATATGTGATCCGTGAAACCGGAAAACGGCCGATGATTCTTCCAGCAATCGTTGAAATCAATACAGTTGACTGAGGTAAAAAGTGGCGAGAAAAACGAAAGCACAGATTGAAAAAGAAAAGCAGAAAGCACTTCAGAATAAACGTATCAGACAATGGATCACGATTGTGATCCTTTCTGCGTTTACCATTCTGGGGCTGATCCGCGCCGGGACTGTCGGCAAATGGCTGTTCTGGCTGCAGAGATATCTTTTCGGATCATTGTTCTGGGTGACGATGCTTCTGCTTGTTCTGATCGTCTATTTCCAGATTACACAGAAAAGAAAGAACCGTCGCAGGGCATTGATCTGCTTTCTGCTGATTGCTCTGGCAGTAATGATGATCTGTACATATATTGATGCGCCGGGACAGCGTACTGGCTTCAGTGTATTCCAGGATTATGTCGCGGATACAAAAATCATGTTCACTGATGATTTCAATGATTCATTCGGCGGCGGTCTGATCGGCTGTTTCTTCTATGCGGTCATTTCGGCTATGTTCGGACGCCCGGGGGTAATTGTGGCAGCCGGGGCGCTGATGCTTATAGCGGTTGTTCTGCTCGATTCACTGGATATTTTCAAAAATGTATTTTCTCTGATTGTTGAATTTTTCCGTCTGCCGGAAGATGAAGAGGCCGAAGAAGAGGAAGAGGAAGAGCCGGAGATCCAGGAAGAAAAGCCGAAGACAAATTTCTGGAATCTGATCGGACATGCACCGAAGCTCAAACTCGGACGGATTACCGCTGATCCGCCGGAAACACAGCCGGAGGATAATCTGGTGATTGCGGGAGGCAGTCCTGCCGAACCGGATAAGCCGGAGATGCGGAAAATGCTGAATATCCGCGCTGATGATACAACAGAGGAAATCCCTGTTGTCAGAATTCCCGGCAAGGTAGTTTCTTCGCGTTCTTCCGTATTTATCAATATTGATGATCTGGCCGACAGGTACGAGAATTACCGTGTGCCGGAAGTGCCGGTCATTGAAGAACCTGTTTTTGAGGAAGAGGAACCGGAAGTATTTGAAGAGGAGCAGGAAACCGTACAGCCGGTGAATACGGAAGCTCCTGCTGCGGAACAGAAACCGAAACAAAGAAGACGATCAAACCGTCCGTACCGTGTTCCCGATAAATACAACAACGGCAGACTGATGGACAGGATGCTTGATCCGCTTCCGCCCCGTTCCGCCAATGCCGAAAATGAAGCTGCCGCAAAGGAGAAGGGTGAGCTGCTCATCAATATTCTGCGTAATTTCGGTATTGAGGCAGAACTTCTTGAAACACATATCGGACCGGCGGTTACGCAGTTTGAAATCAGACCGGATGCGAATGTCAAGATTTCCCGGATCAACAGTCTGACGGACAATATCAAGATGCAGCTGGCTGCCAAGGATATCCGTATTGAAGCGCCTATTCCCGGCCGCAACGCTGTTGGTGTCGAAATACCGAATATCAAGAGTACTCCGGTTAAGATGCGTGAGCTGATCCGGGATCTTCCCGAAAAGGATAAGACACAGCCGCTTCTGTTCTTTGTCGGAAAAGACCTGCTTGGCAAAACGGTCACCTGCCGGCTGGACAAGATGCCGCATCTTCTGATTGCCGGTGCAACGGGTTCGGGTAAATCCGTCTGTATGAATTCCATTATTACATCGCTGCTTCTTCGTACGGATCCTTCCAATGTGAAGATGCTGCTGGTTGACCCGAAAAAGGTCGAATTCACACCGTATCAGAACATTCCGCATCTGATCGGTCCGGTGATCAATGATCCGCAGAAGGCGAATAATGCCCTGAAGGTTATTGTCCGCATTATGGACGAAAGATACATGATCTTTTCGAAAGCTGGTGTCAGGAATATTGAGGTTTATAACCGCAAGGTTAAGGAACAGAACGGTGAACGGAATCCCGACGGATCTCCGGCCCCGAAAAAGATGCCGTATATTGTTGTCATTATCGATGAGCTTGCGGATCTGATGTCTGTTGCGGGGAAGGAAGTCGAGCAGTCAATACAGCGTATTACACAGCTGGCAAGAGCTGCAGGCATTCATCTGATTGTCGCAACACAGAGACCTTCAGTTGACGTTATCACCGGTATCATCAAAGCCAATATTCCTTCCCGTATCGCGTTTGCCGTATCCAGCGGCATGGATTCCAGGACGATTCTTGATCATGTCGGCGCGGAAAGACTGCTCGGTTATGGTGATATGCTCTATATGCCGATCGGACAGAACTCCGCAACCAGAGTCCAGGGTGTCTTTATTTCGGATGATGAAGTAAAGCGGATTACGGACTTTGTCTCGGCAGAGGCAGTACCGATGTATGATGATTCGTTTGTTCTTCTTGAGGATGTGGAAAACGGCGGGGAAGGAGCATCTTCCGTGAATGATGATCCGCTCTTTGAAGAAGTCAAGGAATATGTCATAGAGGCGCAGAAGGCATCCACCTCACTTCTTCAGAGACGCTTCGGCATCGGATACAACCGTGCCGCAAGAATGATCGATGTTCTCGAACAGAACGGAATCATCGGCCCCGCACAGGGTTCGAAACCCCGTGAAGTGTATATTAAAAAAGATGAATAAAGTCAGTTAGAGTATTCTAATTGACTTTTTTTATCGGCTGTATATGATTATTTCGGAAGGTGAAATTATGAATGCTGGAACATTCTTTGTCGTATTGGTTCTTGCCGTCATTGTGATTCTTGACATCAGATATCTGATGAAAAACGGCATTGATTCCTGCAGCGGTGACTGCGGGAGCTGCGGTCCTTCCTGCCGCTGGGCAAATGATATTAAAAAAGCGCAGAGGAAGATCAGATTTCAGAATAAACTGAAGAAACTGCTGCATTTGTCATAAACAGATCTTTCGGATCTGTTTTTTTTGTCGGATTTGACAGCTGGATACAAATACACTGTGTCTGTATTTGCATAAAAGAGACAGGAAAGACAGATTTGCCGGTTTGCCTCATCTTCCGGGAAAGATGAAAATACAAAGGCGGAGGGAATGATATGCTTAGTAATTTCATGATTGTCGGCAGGGTTGCTGAAGAACCGGAGGTAAATATGGAAGAAGATCTTGATGAGGTGAGGGTCACTTTGCTGGTGCGTAATCCGTTTCCTGATGACAGCGGATTTGAACCTGAAGAATGTGTGGATATCTCTCTTTGGCGGGGTATGGCGGATGAATGCAGGGATGTTCTGAAAAAAGGAAATATCATCGCTGTGAAAGGGAGAATATGCGGCATACCGCGCAGTGAGCAGGAGGAAGAACATACGCCGTTACTCATCGGGGAAAAGGTCTCATATATCTGATATAAAAGGTCTTAATGTGATAGAATACCAATGTTAAAAGCGAGGTATAAAACATGGCATTTGATTCACTGAGTGAAAGACTGAATAAAACGATGCGTGATATTGCCGGCAAAGGCAAACTCACGGATGCGAATATGGAAGACATGCTGAAGGAAGTGCGGCTTGCGCTTCTTGAGGCAGATGTCAATTACAGAATCGTCAAGAAGTTCCTTGAGGATATCCGGGAGAAAGCACGCGGAGAAGATGTTCTCAGCAGCGTTGAGCCCGGTCAGATGCTCGTTAAAATTGTACATGATCAGATTGTTGAACTGCTCGGTACGGATGAAGCCGGCCTGAATTTCAAGGAAGAAGGCATGACAGTGATTATGCTTGTCGGTCTTCAGGGTACAGGTAAGACAACCAGTGCGGCAAAGATCGCAAAGATCTGCAAAGACAAGTTCAGCCGGAATCCCATCATGATTGCGGCTGACGTCATCCGTCCGGCAGCAATCGAACAGCTGCAGACACTCGGTAAGGAAATTGATACTGAAGTGTTTACACTCGGTCCTTCCAAACCTGCTCTTCAGGCAGTTAAGGAAGGTATGGATTACGCGGCAGCAAACGGTTTTGACACAGTGCTGATCGATACGGCCGGCCGTCTGCATATTGATGAAGAACTGATGGATGAGCTGAAGAAGATCAATGAGATGGTTCATCCGGATGAAATTCTTCTGACTGTTGACGCAATGACAGGTCAGGATATTGTCAATGTCGCTCAGGCATTTAATGAAGCTCTTCCGCTCACCGGCCTTGTCGTCACCAAATTTGACGGTGACTCAAGAGGCGGCGGTGTTCTCTCCGTCAAGAAGATTACCGGTGTACCTGTAAAATTCGTCGGTGAAGGCGAAAAGATTGAGGACATGGGACTGTTCTATCCGGACCGTATGGCAGACCGGATCCTGGGTATGGGAGACATTGTTTCCCTGGTTGAAAGAGCCCAGGAAAAAATGGATCTGAAGGAAAGCGAAGCTATTGCCGAAAGAATGATGAACGGCAAGTTCACGATGGACGATATGCTGAAGCAGTTTGAACAGATTCAGAAGCTCGGACCTCTGGGCGGAATCATGAAGATGATTCCCGGGATGAATCAGTATGCAGGTCTTCTGGATGAAACACAGGCAGCGGATGCAATGAAGCATACAAAAGCGATGATTCAGTCCATGACGCCGGCGGAAAGAGCGGAACCGCAGAAGATCCGCAGCACGATGAAGAAGCGTATTGCCAAAGGAAGCGGCATGACCGTCAATGATGTCAATAAGCTGATTAATCAGTTTATGAAGATGAAAAAGGCAATGGATCAGATGGGAGCCATGAGCAGAAACGGCAGTCTGAATGAGGAAACGCTTGAGAAAATGATGAGTCAGGCAGAGAAAAATGCCTCTGCTGCTCAGATGATGAATTACCGCAATATGCGGGGCAAAAGATTCCATTAACCTGTCAAGGAAAAATACTTGACACACTATATAGGAACATATATAATCCTCCTTGTTGAAAGGAAGGTATATGAATTATGGCAGTTAAACTTCGTCTGAAAAGAACAGGTGCCAAGAAGGCTCCTAGATATCGTATCGTTGCGGCTGATTCACGTTCCCGCAGAGACGGACGTGATATTGATACAATCGGCTGGATCAATCCTACGACTGAGCCGGAAACTGTTTATGTAAATGCGGAAAAGGCACTTGACTGGCTCAGAGTCGGCGCTCAGCCCTCTGACACAGTCAGAAACATCTTCTCCAAGCAGGGCATCATGAAGCAGTTCCATGATGAAAAGGCAGCAGCGAAAGCAAATAACAAGAAGTAATTGATTATGGCAGAGCTGGACAAAGTACTTTTCGATCTTGTAAAGCCTATGGTTGACGATCCGGAAAGTCTTGAAGTTCGTGAGATGCCCAGTGCGAATGAGCGTGAAGTTGTTCTTCATGTCTATGCGAAGAATGATGATATCGCCCGTCTGATCGGCAGAAAAGGCAGTATGGCCAGTGCCCTGCGTCAGGTTATGTCGGTTGCTTCTCACGCGGAAGACAGGAAAGTTACGATCAAGTTCGAACAGATTTAAGGGATGCGTTCAGCATCCTTTTTCAAAAGGAGGATTCCATGAAGGAACTGGTTATCGGGACAATCATCAATACCCACGGAATCAAAGGTGAAGTAAAGATCCGCAGCTGCTCGGATTTTGATGATGTCCGCTATAAAAAAGGAAATACTGTTTATCTTAAGGAAGAGAATTCTCTGACGGAGCTGAAAGTGCGTTCCTTCCGGGTTCACAAGGGATTTCCTCTTGTTTCATTTGAAGGGCTGAATTCAATTAATGATGTTGAGAAATACAGGGACTGTGATGTGGTGATTGACGCTGATGAAAGACAGCCTTTGCCGGAAGGAGACTATTATTACTCCGACCTCGAGGGAATGGATGTGTATGATGAAGCAGGAAGCAGGATCGGCAAATGCAGCTCTGTTGAACCGACGCTTGGAGCGCAGAACAATCTGCGGATCACCCTGGAAGACGGCAGACAGGTTCTGATTCCGTATGTACCCGCATTCATCCGTTCAGTCAGTATTGATGAAAACAGGATAACCGTAAACCTGATGGAAGGTCTGATATGAGAATATCGGTTTTGACGCTGTTTCCGGAAATGTACAGCGGGTTTCTGAACTGTTCGATCATCGGCAGATCGCTGGAAAGAGGAATCGCGTCTGTTGATTTCGTGCAGATCCGTGATTTTGCCGAAGACAGATACAGACACGTGGATGATACTTCGTTTGGCGGCGGGGCAGGAATGGTCATGAAATGCGCTCCTGTCAAGGCGGCGATTGATTCGGTGAGAACGGAGAAATCCTGTGTTGTGATGATGAGTCCCTCCGGTCGTCCTTATACACAGCAGAAGGCAAAGGAATATGCCTCAATGGAACATCTGATTCTTCTCTGCGGACATTATGAAGGAATCGATGCCAGAATAGAGAATTATGTGGATGACATCATCAGCATCGGTGATTATGTTCTGACCGGCGGTGAACTTGCATCTATGGTTGTCATGGATTCGGTGATCCGTCTTCAGAAAGGTTCGATCCGTGATGAGTCGACAGATGAGGAATCATATGAAGGCGGGCTGCTTGAGTATCCGCAGTATACCAAGCCGGCGGAGTGGAACGGCCTGAAAGTGCCGGAAGTCCTGATTTCGGGAAACCATCAGAAAATCAGTGAATACAGGAAAATTGAATCGCTCAGGCGGACCAGACAGTACCGTCCGGATCTTTATGAGAGATATGAACTGAGTGAGGAAGACAAAAAAATAATCCGCCGGAATCATCTTGAGGATGAATTCCTGACGGACTGAATGATGAATGACGTTTGTCATTCATTATTTTGTTTCAGCGTGTCAAAATACTGTTCAAGATACATTTTGTAAGCAACCCCGTCAGCGATTCTTGCCAGTATTTCCTGCTGCTGCTGAGGAATTGTCACATCATTCTTCTGCGCCTTTTCGCCAAACAGAACACCATAGGAGATCATCAGCGCATGCCGGAAATACTCATAGATTCCTTCGGGAGTTTCTTCATCCGTAAGCATCGTTTCAAGAAGAAGCCGGATATTGTCTATGGATATGATGTTCTTGATCAGGTTGATCAGGATCAGAACAGCGATCTGACTGCGGCTGTATGTTTTCCGGCTGATGCGGCGGATCAGCTTCTGCTTGGCATAATTGGAAATCATGGATGCCGTGACGTTCATTTCGGGAAAATCAATCAGATATGAATTGATATATTTCGTACACTGATCGAGATAAAGACCGACATCCGGTATTTCCCGGTAGGAAGGCAGTGTGAAATCCTTTTTTTCGGTTGTCTTATTCTTCATGGCTTCATTTTAGAAAGAATTTCATGAAACGTCAAATACAATTATACACATCCGTTGACAAGGTAATGGAAAACCGATATTATAATATCAGAAACGGTTAATAAAAAACCGATAACAAAATATTGAAAAGCCGGAGGTGTATATTATGACTGTTTATGAATCCATTGCATCCGATACCGTAAGCTCCCGGTTCCGTCTTAAAGATCCGGTGAGTGCGTTAACACATTTCGGGGGATTTCTTTTATCGGTGTTTCTGATGCCTGTACTTCTTATCCGCGCTTCCTCATACGGATGGGATACGACAGGGATGATGGCCTTTGCTGTATTCATGCTTTCAATGATTATTCTGTATGGTGCCAGTGCCGCATATCATTCATTTGACATTTCACCGCGGGCAAATCTGATTCTGAAAAAGATTGACCATCTCAGTATATTTATTCTGATTGCCGGTTCGTATACGCCTGTATGCATCTGCGGACTCGGAAATACGAAAGGAATCATTCTTCTTTCGGCAATCTGGATTACGGCTGCGGCCGGTATGATTTTCAAGCTGTTTTTCGTTGCCTGTCCGCGTTATGTGTCTTCTGTTGTCTATATGTTTATGGGATGGATGTGTCTGGCAGTCCTTCCGGATCTGTATGTGGCGCTTGGGCCGGGCGGATTCGGTCTTCTGCTGGCAGGGGGATTATTCTATTCAGCCGGATCACTGATTTATGCCAGAAAAAAGGAAATGATTTCTTTTCCCGGTTTCGGCAATCATGAATTGTTTCACTGTTTTGTTCTTGCCGGCAGCCTCTGTCATTATCTCTTTATGTATCTGTTTCTCATTCCGCATCTCTGATTTGCAAATCTGGACAGAAATCGATTTTGTATTACAATGGTTCCCGGGTATAAACGATGATTGGAACAGGAACACTTGTAAATACGGCAGCGATTACAGCCGGCGGACTGGCCGGACTGCTGGGCGGTTCTTTGATGTCCGAAAACATGCGGGACGGTCTGATCAAGGTTAACGGCGCAGCGGTAATCATGATCGGTATTTCCGGTGTGATTTCAGGTATGGCGGATATTTCATCCGGCAGTCTTGTCATGAACGGGACGCTGATGATGGTCGCATGTCTTTCACTCGGTACTGCAGTCGGGGAACTGATCAATATTGAGGACCGGCTGACCGCATTCGGCGAATGGCTGAAGGAAAAGAGCGGAAGCGGATCCGACGCGGGATTCGTTAATGCATTTGTCACTGCATCGCTGACTGTATGTATCGGCGCCATGGCGGTTGTCGGGGCGGTGCAGGATGGTATTTCCGGTGACTGGTCAACACTTGCCGTTAAATCAATTCTCGATTTTCTGATCATTATGGTAATGACTGCGGGCATGGGAAAGGGCTGTATTTTCTCGGCGGTTCCTGTATTTCTGTTTCAGGGTGCGGTTACGCTTCTCGGCAGTCTGATCGGACCACTGATGACGGAAGCGGCAGTCGTGAATCTGTCTCTTACCGGATCCGTGCTTGTGTTCTGTGTCGGGGTAAATCTGATCTTTCCGAAGACATTCCGTATATGCAATATGCTGCCGGCTGTCATTGCGGCAGTCATCTGGGCGTTGATTCTTTGATCCTGTTTCCGAATAAGAACAGGATTTTCTTTTTTTACAGCTATATATTAGGCAGGAGGACAAAATGATGAAAACTGGAATGCATGAAATACTTCTTGCCTGCGCCAGGGAAGAGATGAAAGATCCGAAGTGCACTTTAACGGATGAACAGTGGTGCGGACTGCTTAACAGCTATATCCGCCGGGAATCACCGGAAAAATGCGCGGCAGGGATCGGGATCAGACCGATTCAGGCGGACAGATGGTATATCAGACTGAGTCTTGATATTGTCAGAAAAGCAATCACAGATACATACCGGTCTTGAAAAATAAGCGGAAAATGAGATACTTCAGTTAGATTATTACAACATGTTTCGGAGGCACATATCATGAGATTCGTTGATGTTATTGAAAAAAAGGCAAACGGAGAGGAACTGACTGCCGGAGAGATTTCGGAAATGATCAAAGGCTATGTTAACGACACAATTCCCGATTATCAGATGAGTGCGATGACAATGGCAATTCTGCAGCGGGGCATGAACAGCCGTGAAACTGCCGATCTGACGACAGCGATGATGTATTCGGGAGATGTGATTGATCTGTCTGATCTTCCCGGCATCAAACTGGATAAACACAGCACCGGCGGTGTCGGTGATACGACTTCGATTGTCGTTGCTCCTCTTGTGGCCGCGTGCGGCGGAACGGTTGGGAAAATGAGCGGCCGCGGTCTGGGGCATACGGGCGGTACACTGGATAAGCTGGAATCCATTCCGGGATGTCAGGTTGAACTGCCGATGGAGCGTTTTAAGCAGATTGTAAAAGAAAACGGACTGTCAATCATCGGCCAGTCGGGTAATCTTGTGCCTGCTGACAAGAAGCTCTATGCGCTGAGAGACGTTACTGCGACAGTACGGAGTATTCCCCTGATTGCCTCATCCATCATGTCGAAAAAACTCGCTGCCGGCACGGACGCGATCGTGCTTGATGTCAAAACGGGATCAGGCGCTTTCATGGAGGATAAGAAATCCGCATTTGAGCTTGCTGAACTGATGGTCAGAATCGGTACGCATGTCGGCAGAGAGGTACGCGCTTTTGTGACGGATATGAACCAGCCTCTCGGTATGGCTGTCGGCAATGCACTTGAGGTTCAGGAAGCTGTTGAATTCCTCAGTGGGAATATACCTGAAGGTGATCCTCTGTATGAGGTATGCATGCTGCTGGGTGTCCATATGATGATGCTGGGTAAACTTGCTTCAGATGAAGCAGAGGCAAGAAAGAAACTGCAGGAGGCAGTCAGAAACGGTGAAGGGCTGCGCCGTCTGCAGAGAATGGTTGCCATGCAGGGCGGAGACAGCAGTTATCTGACTTGTGAGAAGATGAAGGAACTCGTCCGTACG
>CACXDM010000076.1 GCA_902766435.1 uncultured Erysipelotrichaceae bacterium
ACCCATACAATAGAAACGAATATTGTAGGCAAGCTGGGCATCAATGACATCGGTGTTCAGCTTTTCTTTTACCAGGTCTGTATAACGTCTGACAAAGTATTTCAGCATATAATGTCATAAGGCATTCTGGGAGGAATCTTCATATGCCCTCCGGTAAAAGAGTATTTCCTGTTTCATCTTATTCATTCCTTCTGCTGCGGATTCAACAGAGATGATGTCCGTATTCCCCAGGTTAGTAACCTGGAAGATGAACTTGAGTACTCATGCATGAAAATTAAAGATGTTTCCGAGTTGACAAACAGTCGGTCCCGGTCAGATTTCAAAAGAGATTTCCTGAAAGATAAAAATATCCCGGTGAAACTTGAGCGGGCTGATTTTCGTGCTGAGAGGTTGTGGTCAAGAAAACCACATGGCTTATTCTGTGACATTGAGAATGACGCAGATCGTATCAGAAAGAAGAGAAAGTAAGATTTATTTGCTGAATACTCTGTACAGACAGTCTGTACAGAGTTTTTATATGTATACGGGCACTGTGTTAGAATATACTAACAAGAGATAACAAAGAGGATATTGCTGTGAGACATGAGGATTATACATATGGTGTAAACGGTTTTGTCGGACATCTTGCAGAACCGGATCAGGGCAGTGAATACGGTGTGATTGTTGTGATGGGAGGAGAGCAGAGTCTGCTTCCGGGAATTAAGAGCGCGGAACGGTTTGCGGATTACGGGATTACCGGACTGGCAGTTTCACTGTTTGGGGCTGATGGTCTTCCTGAGGGACCGGACAGAATCCCGGTGGATATGTTTGAGCCTGCTGTGAATGTTCTGCGTCAGAAGGGGATTAGGCATCTCAGCATCATGGGACAGTCCATGGGATCAGTCTTTGCCATATTGGCAGCGAAGTATATCGGCGGATTTGAAAATGTCATTCTGGTATCTCCGACACATGTGCCGTTTGAAGGTGTCGGTAAGGACAGGAAAACGATGAGCGGTCACAGTATGGCAGTATGGAAGGGAAAAGAGATTCCCTTTGTCAGAGCGGATTTTTCAAAAGGACATATGACTTCATACCGGAGTCATCCGGCAGTGAATTATCAGGTAACGAATATGTGGGCTGCGTATTATGATGCTTACCGTAAAGATGAGAATGAAGCTGACATGCATATTGAAGAACTGAATGCAGATATTCTGATGATTGCCGGTGAGATGGATGAATCATGGCCTTCATCGTATTCGGTACGTTATATGGAACAGCGTCTGCAGGAAACGGGATATGCATACGATGTTAAGACTGTATATTTCCCGCATGGCAGTCATCTCTGCGCGCTGATGCTGAATAAAGAGAGGGAAAAGAAACTGTACCGGATGATGCCGGTGATCGGTCTGATGTACCGCAGTTTCGGAAAATACAGAAAAGATAATCTCGGATACATCGAAGAAGCGGAAAGGGAGATCATATCCCGGATTACAGGAAAGGAAATCAATATGACAAGACATGATGAAATCAGAGCTTCATATAAACAGCTGGGCGGAAGCGGCAGTCTGTATGACGGCATCATTACCCGCTCAACGGTAATCGGTAAGATACTGGACAGTGTTGTCTGGGGACTGGATGAAGAAAAGGCCGCGCAGTGGATCAATGACGCACTGTCACCGATTCCTGATACATTTGACGGCAAACTGCTGGAAGTGCCGGTGGGAACGGGAGTGCTCACCATGCCGCTGTATCAGAAGCTGAAGGATGCAGAGATTACCTGTCTGGATTATTCTGCAGATATGATGAAAAACGCAGAGAACAGGGCAGAGGCAATGAATATAAAGAATGTTTCATTTGTACAGGGAGATGTCGGTAAGCTTCCCTTTGAAGATGAAACATTTGACATTGTATTGTCTCTTAACGGATTTCACGCTTTCCCGGATAAAGAGGCAGCGTACAGGGAAGTCTATCGTGTATTGAAGAAGGGCGGTATGTTCTGCGGCTGCTTCTATATTGAGAAAGAGTATCCCCGTACAGACTTCTTTGTGAATACGCTGTATGTTCCGAAGGGATTCTTTACTCCCCCGTTTGAATCAAAAGCCAGTCTTAAACGGAGACTGGAGAATATGTATTCGTCTGTTGAAGTACATTCGGTAAATGCGGAAGGAATCTTCTGCTGTATTAAATAACAATGATAAACAACAGGATGTTTGACCTGGTCTTTCAACCGGATATTCGCAATACATATCGTAATGTCCTGCCAGGCCGGATGTAATCCGGTTGTTTTTTTGCTTTTGCGGTCTGTGTAACAGAACTGTCCGGTTTGAAAAAAAGGTTTCTTTTCTCCATGACTTCCTCCTGCCGGGTCGAGTCTGACAAATGAATATATTTTGGCAAAAAAAGAAAAATTGCCAAAATATACGACTCAATGTTCTTTCTGTTTTGACTGGTGAAGGTGAAGAAGTATAAGACAGTAATGTGACAGAGAAAAAGGAAACCGTTTCCGGTTTTCCAAAAGAGTAATGGAAGTGCAGGGATCTGAACGGGTAAGTCGGTTCCCTGTTGTTTTCTCAGATTCTCTGATTATCTGTAACTGTTTCAGCTACGATGTCTTTCAGTTCATATTCATTCATGATCAGACGCATTGCCATATCGGTTAATGCGGAGAACTCAATCGCTGATGTGACGGCTGCGGGTATGGATGAAGAGGAAGATGGTACGGATGCGTGAGCGCACTGTACCGCATAGAGGTGTCTTGATTCCCGTTCTATGCCAAGGGGACCGCTGAAGGGTTCATGTTTGGCAAGATACTGATCTGCTTCAGTGATCAGTGCTGAGATTTCATCGGTACTGATGTCGGTATCTGCAAAGATACCGAGTATGGCGGCTCTTCTTTGACCATTGAAACGGATACCGGCTTTTCTGAGTTTCTGGGCGAGAGTACAGATTCTGGCACAGATGTCCTGCAGATCTCCGTCTGTTAATGAGATGACATGACTCAAAGACTGAATCGTATCCTTGTCATCGTCAAAACGGTCTTTCAGATATTTAAAAGCGGCTTCCGCTCTGGCGTGTGTTGTTTTCGGATCAGTGCCGAGCACTGCCATCAAAGCAGCGAAGGGTTTATCATCTTCCTTCGTGAGGAAGAGATGGGTACGTTTCATTTCCTTATAGACTTCATCGGTCTTCTTTACCATTGCTTCATAATCCGTGGGGGAGGCGTAGTCGACGATTGTCATGGCTTCCATGATGGCCTGTTCATCCCCGATGATGCCGGGGCGGAACAGTTCGTATACGGTTTTCAGCTGGTCAAGATAATATCCCGGATCATTGGTCATCGCCATTTTGGCACGGATAAAGAATTCACCGTTTCCTCTGAGTCTTGAGAAGATACTCTCCGATTCATACAGGATTTTTTCACTTTCCTTCAGACGCGCAAAGTCCGGTTCTCCGCCTGTACTCATATAGAAGCCTGCCATGGCAAGGATCAGCTGCTGGGAGCCGAAATATTCATGTTCGCTTAATACGCGGAAATGTTTCAGAAATGCATCGCATTTATCTCTGAGTAATGTATTCATATGGTTTCCTTTCATCGGATATCAGTCTTACTTAATCTTATCTGCATGAATGGGAAAAAACAATTCATTCCCCATACTGTTTTCATACAAAAGAATAAGATAAACAGGGCGTTTTACGGGAAAGATGGTATGATATCAGTCATGGAGGGATCATTCTTCAAGAGCCGCCGGTCGGTATTGTTTCTGATTGCGGCAGTACTGTATATGTTTCCGTGCACAGAGCTATGCGGGCTCAGCACGGCGCTTTTGTTGTCGTCAGGGATTATACTGTGCAGTACCATTGATCTGAAGAAATACAAGCCGTCAAAGACAGCATCATTTATTCTCTCTTTATGCCTGCTTTTGTTTACGGCTTTTCTTTTTGCCTGGCTCAGTCAGCATATTCTTCAGCTGGATCTGTTTGCCTTAGGCAGAAGAAAGGCGTGCCTTGAGATGGGGATTATCTTTGCGGCATCTTTGATTATCTGGATGATTACCGGAAACACCAAAGTATCTGCCGGTCTTACGGCATTGCTGATATTCATCATTTCCGCTGCCGATTACTATGTCTATATCTTCCGCGGAAGTGAGATGGCACCGAATGACTTCATGTCGGTCAATACGGCACTGACCGTTGCCTATGACTATGAATATACCTGGACAGCAGAGATTGTCTTTGCGGCAGGGATACTGATTCTGTTTCTGGCTGCTTTAAGCGCGCTTCCGGAAATGAAGCTTGAGAGGAATATCAGGGAAAGACTGATGCCTCTGCCGTTTCTTCTTGTGACATCTGTTCTTGTCGCAAATCAGTCCAAAGGTCTTACGGCAGAGTACTTTGAACAGGACGGCTCCGAAGTAAACGGATATCTTGTGAATTTTATGCTGCAGGTGAAGGGTATCTTCATCGAACCGCCGAGGAACTATTCCCGTAAGACGGTACGCAAAATCGCGGATGAACTGGAGACACAGGAAACGGATGAGAGTGCGGATACTCCGGATGTCATTGTGATCATGGATGAATCCTTTGCCGATATGAACTATATCGGAGACGGTCTGAAGACGAATATCGAAGTGACGCCGTTTATCAATTCCCTGCAGGAGAATACAACAAAGGGATACGCGCTTTCCTCGGTATACGGGGGAGGAACACCGAATTCGGAATATGAAGTGCTGACGGGAAATACGATGATGTATCTTCCCAAGGGAATCATGGCATACCAGCAGTACATCAAGCATCCCACATATTCCATGGTTGGTGTATTCCAGAACATGGGTTACAGAACCATAGCGATGCATCCGTTCAATTCAAGGGGATGGATGCGGACAAAGGTCTATCCTCTGCTGGGGTTTGATGAGATGTACTTCGAAGATGACTTCCCGCAGGAAGACCTGATCCGCTTCTTTGTCAGTGACCGGGAGATGTTTGAAACCGTCCTGGAAAAATACCGGGAGGGAATACAGAAGGAAGATCATGTCTTCCTGTTCGGTGTGACAATGCAGAATCACGGGGGATATGAATTCTCGGCGGAGGAGAATCCCGATGTGGTGCAGAGATACGAAAAGACGGTAACGGTGGAAGGAAACACCGAAGGGCAGTATGATGATGCGGAACAGTATCTGTCACTGATTCATGAGACGGATTCGGCTGTGCAGTATCTTCTTGAGGAACTGAAGAAAACAGACCGTCATGTTGTGGTACTCTTCTATGGGGATCATTATCCCGGACTGAGTGAAGACTTCTATGATATGGTGCTCGGTCATGACTTCTCCTCTCTGGATGAATATCAGAGGAAATATACCGTTCCGTTCTTTATCTGGACAAACTATGACAGTAAAGAGGAAACGGTTGAGCTGACCAGTCTCAACTATCTGTCGGATTTTCTGTATGAAAAGGCAGGTATTGAACTTCCTCTTTACAACCGTTATCTGGAAACAGTGAGGGAAAGAATACCGGCCATGAATGCGAACGGATACTGGTCGGAAGACAAAGGGAAGTTTGTGAGGTATAAGCTTGCCTCCGGCGAAGAGGCAGTACTCCTGAGAACGTACTACATGCTGGAATACAATGCCGTAATTGATACGGAATATACAAACAGAAAGCTGTTTCCGCTTCCCAGGATCAGCTATGACGAAGGAGAGTGACGATGGAAATCAGGAAGATCTATTTTGATATGGATGGTGTACTGGCGGATTTCGACAGAGGTGTCCGGGAGATACTCGGTCTCAAACCGGTACGGCAGGAAGATCAGACGGATGAAGAAACAGATCTTCTGTTTAATGAAATGAAGGAAGCAGATCATTTCTATTACCGGCTTAAGGCAGTAAAGGGATCACTGGAGCTCTTTAATGAAATATTCCGTCAGTTCGGCAGGGACAGGGTGGAGATCCTGACCGGTGTGCCGAATCCGAAACGGGAGATCGTCCAGGCAGAAGCCGACAAGATCCGCTGGGTAAGGGACTATCTGCCGGAAGGTGTTGTCGTCAATACACCTCTCAGGAAGAATAAAATCAAATACTGTCACGGTCCGGAGGATATCCTGATCGATGACTTTACAAGAAATATCAAGGATTGGAAAAAGGCCGGGGGGACAGCCATTCTCTTTCAGTCCGCGGATCAGGTCAGAGAAGACATCAGAAAGCTCACAGGGCAGAACTGATGTCTTTTTCTGTATATGAAAAGAGCTGCCTGAGCTGCTCCGTTATGATTATTTGACTGTGATGCGTCCGTCCGTTGTCTGATAGGTTTCGGAAATGCCGCCGTTTTCCTTGATGTAATCAATCAGGGTATTGAAGTCATCTTTGCCTTCCTTGATGATGACCTCAGCACCGCTGAAGGCAGTGTTTCCGTCACCGTTGGAGAACAGAATATAACTGGAGGAGGAAACGGTATACTCGGCTTCCGGATCAATCGGAACCCATTCGCCGTCCTTCAGTACAGTGATATCCGTTACTCTTCTTTCGCCTTCGATTCCCGTTGCCATGCCGTTTTCATCGCGCTGTACGCCGGAAGGAACGGAAGTATTGATCGTATATCTGAGACCTGAGGGAATCAGGAAGCCGCCGCTTTCACCGACGGGAGCTCCGTCAAATGAAGTAATTGATTCGGTATAGGCGGAAGCGATCTCAAGAAGATCGATTACCTGCTGTCCGCTGACTCTGCAGACACCGATTGTATTCTGGAACGGCAGTACTTCGAAGAGTCTTTCCATAGTGATTTCACCCGCTGAAAGGGCATGTCTTACACCGCCGCCGTTAACGAATGCGATATCCGTGCCGTTCTGACTCCGCATTGAATCGGCGATCAGATCCGCAAGTCCGGTTTCACGCGTACGGACGATACGGATTCCTTCTTCATCCGTGATCGGCATATCGAAGGCAAGGTCGCATACCTTTTCACCGAGGACGGCAGATATCTTGTCATGCGCTTCGGCAATCTTTGCGGCGATTTCTTCGTCCTGCCGGTTGTATTCGGAAATCAGCAGGGAAGAGAATGTTCCATCGGGAGAGATGATCAGTTCACCGAGGTTCTGCATCTTCGTACCGACACTTGCAAGCAGTACATCTTTGCCTTCAGCATTCGGGTATTCCGTGCCGGAGATGACAATATGGGCGTGTCCGTCAAGGACAGCATCGATGCCTGTGGTGTTGTGAATGAGGTTGATGGAGTTGTTTTCTCCGTCTTCTTCCGTCGCGCCGAGATGGGAAAGGGCAACGACATAATCCGCACCGGCTTCCCTTGCCTCATCAACCGTCTTCTGTACGATGCCGGCAAGACGTTTTCCGCCGTCTCCCGCACCGAAGTCATACACAAATTCCCCGTCTTCCTGGAAATTATCCGGCGTGGAGGAAGTGATGGAACCGGGAGTGGTGATGCCGATGAAGGCAACCTTGGTGTTTCCGTATTCCTTCATGACATACTTCGGAATATCCTTGAAGATATCCTCGTTCTTTCCCGTATACGTGATATTGCATACGGTCAGATCAAAGTCCATCATACTGATCAGCTGCTTCAGCTGAGGCATGCCGTAGTCAAATTCATGATTGCCCAGTGTCGCAATGTCATAATTCATATCATTCATCAGCTCAATGGGCATGAGTCCGAACGTAAGGGAACCGATTGTTCCACCCTGGATATAATCACCCAGATCTACAAGCGAGACATAGGGGTGTTCTGCCTTTGTGTCATCCACAACTGCCTTGGCTGCGGGAAAACCGAGATTTTCATCCACGCTGCAGTGGGTGTCACTGGTGAAGAAGATATAAATATCATCTTCCTGAACCTTTGTTTCCTCTGTTTCCTGTGGGGCTGAGGAAGAAGATACGGCGGGCTGCGCGCATCCGGCCGCAAGAAGAGTCACACCGAGTATACTCAGTGTCTTATATATGTATTTCATGTAAACCTCCGCAGAATAAAAAGCACATACATTATAATACGTGCTTTGTTTACACGGCAATGAAGGAATCAGAATACCATATACAATGCCGTGCCGATTACAGCTGTCGAGAAGATGATCAGGATCGGATTTGCCTTGTATTTTCTTAAGACAAACAGTGATCCGGCAAACAGAAGCAGCTCAACAGGCCGGATGGCTCTGAAGGAGATTTGGGAAAGAGTGCTTGTGCCGAAGAGGGCAAGCAGAAGGATGGTCAGTCCCGCCCCGGCAATCATTGCGACGACAGCCGGTCTGAGTTCCCCGAGAACACCTTTGACGATTTTCAGATCACGGTACTTTGTATAGAAGTAAGCCAGTGTCAGTACGATGATCAGTGAAGGAAGAATACAGCCGGCAGTACATACAACGGCTCCCGTAAGGCCTGCCATCTTCTGGCCGACGAACGTGGCGCTGTTGACGGCGATCGGTCCCGGTGTCATTTCCGCGATTGTTGTAAGATCCGCATACTCGGCCATGGTCAGCCAGCCTTTCTGCTCGACAACGAGATTCTGGATCAGAGGCATTGCGGCATAACCTCCGCCGAAGGCAAACAGTCCGATCTGGAAATAGACGATAAACAGTTCGATTAACAGCATCATCACGCAGCCTCCTTTCCCTGAGACAGAGACAGTGCAATGCCGAGCGCAATAAACAGAAGAATAATCACAATCGAGGAAACCTTGAAGAACCAGGAAGCGATGAATGCAGTGATCATCAGAATGATATTCAGCGTATTCTTTGTTCTGAATACATTGCCCGCAAGATCAATCACAACATCCGTGATGATGGCAGCCACACCTGCTCTCATGACCTGCAGAGCGGTCTGTACGATGACGTTTGTGCTGAATGCGTCATAGATCATACAGACGATACTGATGATGACAATCGGCGGAATCACCGTTGCCAGTACTGAAAGCAAAGCTCCCTGAATACCCGCAATGCGGTAGCCGAAGATGACCGCGCTGTTGACTGCCAGTGCGCCCGGGGCCGACTGGGCAATTGCCGTCATATCAAGTACTTCATCATCCGTGACCCAATGCAGTTCATCACAGAATTTTTTACGCATCATACCGATGATGACAAATCCGCCGCCGAAGGTGAAGGCGGAGATCATCATCATGGAGAAGAACAGCTGTATCAGACTGACTTTTTTGTTTTCCATATCCGTTTCCTCTTACGTCTTTTATTATAGGCTGAATATAATATATTAAAATACATATGATAATATAGAATGTATAACTGAAAGGTAATGTATATGACACTCAGACACCTGGAGATCTTTCTGGCTGTATGCCGTTCATTATCCATGACGGAAGCGGCACAGCAGCTGAATATGTCCCAGCCTGCCGTATCCAAGGCGGTACGGGAACTGGAGGACTTTTATCATGTTTCCCTGTTTGACAGAGTCAGCCGGAAACTGTTTCTGACTTCGGAAGGGGAAACCCTGATGAATTATGCCTCAACGATCCTTTCCCAGTATGAGGAATCCGTTGTCTGTCTGCGGGATGCGTCGGTATTCCGTACGTGCCGCCTCAGTGTAAATGTTTCGGTTGCGGAAACAAGACTGGATCAGATCTGTCAGGAAATCATGAAAGAGATACCGGATATAGATCTCAGGATCACGGTGAATAATTCGGCAGTGATCGGTGAGATGCTGCATGGGAATGAATGTGATCTTGCGGTAATTGACAGGAGGGATGATCCGATGCTGGAAAGCATTCCTCTTTTTGAAGAAGAACTTGTTCTCACCGCTTCGGATTCATATTGGTCAAAGGACAAGATTACGGCAGAAGAGGTTCTCTCCGTAAGACTGCTTCTCAGGGAAGCGGGTTCCGGCAACCGTTCATGTATCGATCCCTGGCTCAGGGAGATTTCCTTTCCTGTTTCAAAGAGCTGGCAGTGCAGCAGTGATGAAGTGCTGATGCATATGGCGGAAGAGGGATACGGCATAGCAGTACTGCCGAAGTCCTATGTGTTGAAGAGCAGCCGTCTTCATCCGGTCACTGTACCGGGTGTATCGTTTGTCCGGCATTTCTATCTCGTTTATCTTCTCAATAAATATCTGAACCGTACGGCAGAACAGTGCCGGGATGTGATTGCCGGCTGTTTTAAGAATGAAACTGCGGTGAAAATATGACATGTGTAATTGAATGTCGTGATACAGAGACCTATAATGCAGTTAAGAAGAGTCCGGTGTCTGTACCGGACAGGAGGACATATCATGTCAAAATATAATCATCTTTTTTCGCCGGTGAAAATCGGCTCTGTTGAAGTACCCAACAGAATTGCCCTTTTGCCTATGGGCGTCTTCAGTCCGAGACTGATGAATTCCGACGGCAGCTACACTAAGGACGGCGCGGATTACTATATCGAGCGCGCTAAGGGAGGAACAGGTCTGATTATTACCGGTCTTGTCCCGCTGCCTCCGGGAGGTCATCTGCCTTCCATCATGAACAACATTGAATCCTATGTTGAGAACCAGAAGTATCTTGCGGACGGGGTACATAAGTACGGTTCAAAGGTATTCATCATGATCTCCGCGCTTTCCGGAAGATCCAGTACAAATCCGGAAGACCCGGCGCCTTCCGCTCTGCCCAATGTATGGGATCCGACAAAGAACAACCGGGAAATGACAAAGAAAGAGATCGAGGATTATATCGGCTGGTTTGCCAAAGGCGCAAAGGCTGCCAAGGATGCCGGTATTGACGGTGTGGAGATCCATGCCGTACATGAAGGATATCTGCTCGATCAGTTCACGATTTCCAACTACAACAAGCGTACCGATGAGTATGGCGGCAGTCTCGAGAACCGTCTGCGCTTCCCGTGTGAGATTGTCAAGGCAATCAAGAAAGAATGCGGTCAGGACTTCCCGGTATCCGTCAGATATTCGGTAAAGAGCTATACGAAGGCATTCAATAAGGGAGCTGTTCCGGGTGAGGAGTTCGAGGAATTCGGACGTGATCTTGAGGAGAGTAAGAAAGTCGCAAAGATGCTGGAAGAGGCAGGCTATGACATGCTGGATTGTGACAACGGCACATATGACGCATGGTACTGGCCGCATCCGCCGGTTTATATGCCCAAGGCACTGAACCTGAAGGATGTTGAAGAGATCAGAAAAGTCGTCAATATCCCCGTCATCTGCGGCGGCAGATTCGATAATCCCGCTCTGGCAGATCAGGCAATCGGTGAAGGAAAGATCGACATGATGGGCATGGGCAGACCTCTGCTCGCAGATCCGGAACTCGGAAACAAGTTCAAAGAGGGAAGAGAAGACGACATCAGACCTTGTATCTCCTGTCATTTCGGGTGTCTTGCAAGAATCTTCCAGATCGATTATGAGAAGCTTGCCACAAAGGATATCAGCTGCGCGCTGAACCCGAGATGCGGCATGGAGAACCACTACAACATCACACCGGCTGAAACAAAGAAGAAGGTCGCTGTAGTCGGCGGCGGTATTGCCGGTATGGAAGCCGCCAGAGTCGCTGCTCTAAGGGGACATGATGTGGATCTCTATGAAAAGACAGACAAGCTCGGCGGTGTATTTATCCCGGCAGCTGCGTTTGACTTCAAGGATGACGACCGCAGACTGATCGAATGGTACAGGAAACAGATGAAGGATACCGGTGTCAATGTGAAGCTGAACACGGAATTCAGACCTGAGGACAAAGAAGGATACGATGAGATCTTCATCGCAACCGGCGCAAAGGAACGGAAGCTGAACATTGAAGGCTTTGATTCACCGAATGTCAGATACGCTGTTGATGTACTGAACAATCAGAATATCAAGGATCAGAATGTTGTGATTGTCGGAGCCGGTCTGACCGGATGTGAACTGGCATATGATCTTGCCCGCAAGAATAAGAAGGTCACACTTGTTGAGACAATGCCGACGATTCTGAATGTGGAAGGACTATCCGCTGCCAACTACAACTGCCTGATTGATTTGATGGATTACTATAAAGTGGATATCCTGAAGTCAGCGAATGTACTGAAGTATGAAAACGGCGAGGCAGTCGTGGAAGTGACGACAACCAACGTTCCGAACTCCAACGGCAAGGCGCTTGTCATGAGTCTGCAGGGCGTACATAAGACCATAAAGAAAATACCGGCAGATACGGTGGTCGTATCCGTCGGCTATACATCCGATCAGTCTCTGTATGAAGCAGTGAAGGCAGACAATGTCCATCTGCTCGGTGACGCGGATCATCCGGGCAACCTGATGTCGGCCATCTGGGGTGCCTATACAGCAGCACTCAATATCTGATTCTGTCAGATGACAACAGAATATAAGGGTTAATGAAAAAGATCTCACCGTTATGGTGGGATCTTTTATCAGGTGTTAATCTCTTTTCTTCCGGATCAGTCTTGCGATGTTTACACCGATGAAGAGGATGACCGTAATCATCAGGAACACTGCCGCAAACGCTCTTGACTCGAGTATGCCTGTTCCGTCCGGTGTGATCGGTACCTTGCCCGAATCACGGAAGTTATATGTAACAAGGGGACGGATGAGGGAGATGACACTGTTCAAGAGAACGTTGATGACTTCACCTGCCTTGGTGAGAATACCTGAGCCGGCAAGCTTAGTCATGGCCAGTTCGCCATAGGAGAACGGGATTCTGAGGGAGGAAGTATCCACTGAGGCAAGTCCTGTCAGATACAGGGAACCGGTCAGAAACAGGGGAAGCAGAGAGAACTGTACGCCTTCAGCCCCGTTGGTGTCTCTTCTGTACATGATGAATCCGATGATCAGGAAGATGCCTCCTGCCAGTGCGGCAGGCACCCACTCCGGTACGATGAACCATGTCGTTGCATAGGAAGCGGCGATGGGAAGAATACCTAGAACCAGTGCCAGAAGACTCTTCGGAATCAGATGCCGGAAGTCACCGTCACGGAAGATCAGGGAAATGTACAGCAGGATGCCGATCAGACCGAGTACGGCGCCGGCGGCGAAGAGACCTGTAAATACCAGTTCGATGTAATGGGTGATATCTATGTTGGCCATCTGTATCATCGGCGAAAGCCAGAGGGCGATCGCACACAGTCCTGCCGGAAAGGCAAACAGCTTATATTCAAAATATAATGGGAACAGTGCGGCGATAAAGAGAAATGCCGAACCGAGCCAGAGGATATAATTTCCCGAACCGGCAGCCGGATCAGGTGCTGCGGCAGCCCAGGATATACATGAACACCCGTAGATGATCAGCGGCATGAACATCATATACAGCCATTTGCTGTATCTGCCGGAAGTAAGGACGGATAATCCCCATCCGAGCATAATCAGCAGGACAGCTGTTCTTTGATCCGTATCAACCAGGATCAGACCGGCACAGAACAGTACCGGAAGTATTAAGCCGTAGAACACCATTCTCTTCGGAGAAGAAAAGAAGGGTCTGGTGTCTGCGGGGTTAAGTATTTTTTCAAACATGGCAGTTACCTCCCGGCAATTATTATACTTCACGAACGGGAGATAATGAAACGTAATCTCCGCTCAGGTCATTATGATTGACGGGATATGTATTCTTTTCTATATTCGTCTTGAAATATACTATGTCACGATACAGGAGGAAGTTCCCATGGCTGTAAGAATCTTGATGGACTCGGCTTGTGATATGTCTCAGGAAAGGGCGGCGAAACTGAATGTGAATGTAATGCCGCTGAAGATCCGTTTCGGCGAAGATGAATACCTTGACGGTGTGACAATGACAAATGAAGAGTTCTACGAAAGGCTGGAAAAAAAGGAAATTATACCTAAGACGAGTCAGATTCCTCCGTATGAATATGAACGGGAGTTCGCTTCGGCGAAAGAGGCAGGAGATCAGGTGCTCTGCTTTACGCTTTCCTCCGGTGTTTCCGGCTGTTATCAGAGCGCGTGTCTTGCGGCGCAGGGTTATGAGGACTGTGTCAGTGTCATTGACACTAAGCAGTTCTGTATTTCCGAACTGGTGATCGTGGAGCGTGCCATACAGCTGCGTGATGAGGGAAAGTCATTCCGTGAAATTGATGAAATTATCCGGGAAGAGATGAAGGACGCAAGAGTAGTGGCGGTATTCGATACACTGGAGTATCTGCAGCTTGGCGGCAGACTTTCCAAGGCGGCAGCTTTTACGGGAACACTTCTTTCGATCAAGCCTGTTCTGACAATCGAAGACGGTCAGGTGAAAATACTTGCCAAGGCAAGGGGATCCCGGCATGCCTTTAAGACGATGAATGAGGTCACCGGCAGTCTGACACCGGACTACGATAGACCCGTGTGTTTCGGCTTTACCGGCAGAACGGATGAAACGATCATGAAATATCTGAATGAGTCTGCCGGATTCTACGGCGGAAATGAAAGAGGGAAGAATATCGTGAGTGTCGGCGCGACAATCGGAACATATGCCGGTCCGGGCGCTGTGGCAGCTGCCTTCTTTGCCAAAACAAACAGGACATTCTGAACGGATAAAAATATGCCCGCGGTCCTGAAGGAAGAACTGCGGGTTTATTGTGTTCTGTTCTTACAGAAGGGATATCATTTCATTAACGGAAGGCATATCCATGATGCTTTCGGCGTAGCGGACATATTCGACTATGCCTTTTTCATTCACGATAAACAGAGCGGGAAGCTGCTGTTCATTGCCTTCGTAATCACCATGGGTGAATCCTGTTTCTCTTGCGGCTGCGGCTTTTTTCTGCAGGTCTTCTCTTCTGTCTTTTACAAGATCATCCATGGAAGAAGCAGGCTGAATATCCAGCAAGTCATAGATCTTCATCTTTGGATCACAGATGACAGAGAACGGCAGTACCGTACCGGTGGAATTCAGATTATTCTGAACATGTGTCCTGTCACTCTGCATCACAACGTATACCTGCGCGTTCTTTGCGGTGAACTCTTCGTATTTCTGCGCGATCAGATGGATGTCATAGCGGCATACGGTGCATCCGATATAGCGGAGCACCCAGAAGACGGTCTTTCTGTCGATGACGTCAGTGCTGAGAAGATTTTCTTCTTTTTCCGTATCGAACCGGAATGCCGGAAAGACGGAACCTTTTTCGAGTCGTGTCATGGGAATCTCCTTTGTGAACATCTTACCTGTTTCAGGGAATTATTCCCGCAAAGTGCCCGGGACAGGGGAAAAGGGTGGTAAAATAATGTTTCCGCAAGTAGAATGACAGTGCACGACAGGGGGATACTTATGGATTTATTCAAACCGGTAGATATGACGCAGGGGGATCCTGTTAAGGTAATCATGACGTTTACCATACCGATGCTGATCGGCAACGTTGCCCAGCAGCTTTACAATACTGCTGACAGCATCATCGTCGGACGTTTTGTTGGTGACAACGCGCTGGCCGCGGTAGGAAGCGCCGGACCGATCGTCAACCTGATGCTTGTTCTCTTTATGGGAATCGCGACAGGCGCCAGTATCATGGTTTCCCAGTATTTCGGGGGAAACAAAAGAGAGGAGCTCTCTAAGACAATCGGCACATGTATTACGATGACGGTACTGGCTTCCGTGTTTCTGATGGCAGTGGGACCGTTTGTCACAAAGCCGCTTCTTCATCTGCTCAATACGCCGGATTCCATTCTTGACTGGTGTCATCAGTACCTGGTGATTATCTTTCTCGGCGCGGCCGGAGGAGGTCTTTACAATATCCTCAGCGGTGTTCTGAGAGGTTTGGGTGACTCGGTATCCGCGCTGATCTATCTGCTTGTCGCGACATTTCTGAATATTGTTCTTGATCTTGTCTTTGTCGCATACTTCAAGATGGGTGTTCCCGGTGTTGCCTGGGCGACGATCATTGCCCAGTTTGTCTCGGCGGGACTCTGTCTCTGGAAGCTGACAAAGATGCAGGAAGTATTCGACATGAAGAAAGAATACCTCATACCGGAAAGCTACTTCACACAGCGTCTGATCCGTCTGGGTCTGCCTTCCGGTGTCACACAGGCGATCTTCTCGATGTCCATGATCGTTGTTCAGTCACTGACCAACAGCTTCGGTGAACTGTTCATCGCTGCCAATGTCATCGTCATGCGTATAGACGGCTTTGTGATGCTGCCGGCGTTCTCATTCGGTTCTGCCATGACGACATATGCCGGTCAGAATATCGGCGCGGGAAAGATGGACAGAGTTCTTGAAGGCGCAAAGAAGGGGACACTCGCCGCAATGGGTATCTCCGCGGTATTGACCGCTTTGATTCTTCTTTTCGGCCGTCATCTGATGGCGATCTTCACCGATACACAGGAACTGATTGATCTTTCCAACAACATGATGCGGATTATCGCTCCGGGCTATATTCTGATGGAAGTTACCCAGTGTCTTTCCGGCATTATGAGAGGGGCGGGCGATACCGTTACCCCGATGTGGATCTCGATTATCTCCTCGGTAGTATTGAGAATTCCGCTTGCCTACGGTCTTGTGGCGCTGACGAAAACACCCCAGCTGCCGCAGGGAAACTGCGCGATGATGTATGTTTCGATGCTGATCAGCTGGACGGCAGGCGCGCTTCTGACGTACATCATGTACCGGAAGGGGAACTGGAAGGAAAGAGCATATTATTGATAAAACAGACAAAACGTTTATGGCATCTCAGTCATAAGCGTTTTTTGTCAGGTTTACTATAAATTGATTTGTGTTAGAATGATTCTTGCGCTTCAGGCATAAACGGTATACAGGGGAAAATATGAAAGTTTTACTATATTTTGAAAACGAAGAGCTGATCACGAAATCGGGAATCGGCAGGGCAATGGAACACCAGAAAATAGCACTCACATCTGCCGGCGTGGATTTCACAACAGACCCGTCATGCCGTGATTATGACATACTGCATATCAATACCTACGGAATCAACAGTACGACGATGGTGCATAACGCAAAGAAGATGAAGAAGAAAGTCATCTACCATGCCCATTCGACAGAAGAGGATTTCAAGAACAGCTTCACACTCTCAAACGTCGTTTCACCGTTTGTAAAGAGATGGCTGATCGGTCTGTACAACCAGTCGGATGTTCTGATTACGCCGACGAAGTATTCAAAGCATCTGCTCAGGAATTACGGACTGACGAAACCGATCTTCTCCATTTCCAACGGGGTTGATCCGGAACGCTTTCATAAGGATGAAGAAAAGGCAAAGATCTTCCGTGACTATTTCCATCTGAGAGAAGATGAGAAGGTCGTCATGGGGGTCGGACTTCTGTTTGCGAGAAAAGGGATCAGGGACTTCGTAAAAGTCGCCAAGGCATTTCCTGATTATAAGTTTATCTGGTTCGGTGATATCTCCCGTCTGATCATTCCGTTTGAGATCAGTGAAATCGTGGAGAACCCGCCGGCGAATGTGATCTTCCCCGGATATATCTCAGGGGATGTGATTGAAGGGGCTTATTCATCTGCTTCCTGCTTCTTTTTCCCGAGTTATGAGGAAACGGAAGGAATCGTGGTACTGGAGGCGCTGTCTTCCGAGTGTCCGGTAATCGTACGTGATATCGGCGCGTTTGAGGACTGGCTGAAGGACGGCGTCAACTGCCGCAAGGGAAAGAATACGAAGGACTTCATCCGGCTGATTCATGAGGTGACGGAAAATGATTCTTCCCAACTGACAAAAAACGGCCGCGCAACCGCGCTGGAGAGAACACTGCCGATTATCGGCAGTCATCTGAAGGATGTCTACGAGTTCACGATGCATATGGGTGAAGAATAAGCACAGGCTTTTCCGTATATACTGCGGAGAAGCTTTTTATATTCTTCCGGGGAAGGAGCTGTGACTGTTTTTCTTTCCCTTTTCGTTGTATCATTCATACGAATAGATTGGAGTTATATGGAAAAGGATAAAGTGAAGGAAAAATCCTGGTATCCCTATACAGTTGCGATATGTTCCGGTGTTGTGCTTTTCGTTGTTCTCACACATCTGCCGCAGATTTTCGGTATCTTACATACTTTCGCCGACTATTTCGGCACTGTAATTATGGGATGCGTTATTGCATACATCATGAATCCGCTCGCAAAGTTCTTCGAGAGAACGCTGTTCAAGGGTATTAAGAATGAGCGCATGCGCCGTCCGGCCTCAGCGATGTTTACCCTCGCATTATTGTTAATACTGACTGTTCTGCTGTTTGTGATGCTGATTCCGCAGCTGTTCAACAGTATACGTACACTGGCCGCTAACCTGGATACGTATATTGCCTCACTTGAAGCACTGCTGAAATCATGGAATCTCGATCAGATTGAATACATCCAGAACGCGATGAACTCTTCCAATGAGTTACTGGAAATGACGGGAAAGATGCTGACGGACAATCTGGACAAGATTATCAATACTTCCGCCAATATCGGTATGGGAATGGCCAATCTCGGTCTCTCGTTTACATTGTCGATTTATCTTCTCCTGGAGAAGGATAATCTGAAGGCACAGGTTCTCAGACTGATGAGGGCGCTGATGAGTGAACAGGCAATGGAAGGTGCGCTGACATTCTTCCGTAAGTGTGATGATATTCTTGTCCGCTATATTTCCTGCAGTCTTCTGGACAGTGTGATTATCGGTGTCGCAAATGCGGTTCTGATGCGGATATTCGGCATGGAATATATCGGACTGATCTCCGTTACCGTGGCGGTCACCAACCTGATCCCGACATTCGGTCCCATTATAGGGGCAGTGGTCGGCGCGCTGATCCTCTTCCTGGTCAGACCTTCTCATGCGCTGATCTTCCTGGTGATTACGATGGTGCTGCAGACACTGGACGGAAACGTCATCAAGCCGAAGCTGTTCGGCAATTCCCTCGGTGTATCGGGACTGATGATTCTTGTTTCAATCATCGTCTTCGGCAATATCTTCGGTCTCACCGGTATCATCCTTGCGATGCCGGCAGCCGCAATACTCGATTACTCATATAAGGAAATTCTTCTTCCTGCTCTGGAAAGGAAAAGGAAGGAAATAGACAGCCTTAAGGAAGGCGGACAGGAACAGTGAGCAGAATACTGTTGATTCATACCGGCGGTACGATCGGTATGACGAAAACCGAAAACGGATATCAGCCGGACGGAGCGTACTTCCGTAAAGCAGTGGAACATATGGATTCGCTGAAAGCGGAAGGGATGCCTGCCTGGAATTTCATGGAGACTTCACCGCTTCTGGATTCAAGCAGAATGAGTGTTGCCGAGTGGAATCTGATCGGTAAGACCATCGCGGACAATTACGATCTGTATGACGGATTTGTAATACTCCACGGAACAGATACAATGGCATATACCGCATCTGCTTTGTCATTCATGCTGAAAGGACTGAATAAACCGGTGATCCTGACCGGTTCACAGATTCCCCTGTGTGAGACAAGAAGCGATGGAAGGGACAACCTGATTACTTCAATGATGATTGCCGGAGCCGGCAAGGTAAAGGAAGTCTGTATCTACTTCGGAGGAGTTCTGCTGCGGGGAAACAGATCCGCAAAGATCTCCGCTGACGGCATGCAGGCATTTGCTTCACCGAACTATCCGCCTCTGGCTTCAGCCGGGATTTTCATTCAGTACAATGAACCTGCTTTCCTGCATTCACGCAGCACAAAGTTTTCCTACCGTTCCTTCCGGGATGTTCCGATCGGCGTCATCAAGATCTTTCCCGGTATTCAGTTTGACCTGTATGAATCACTGATTACGGAGAAACTGAAGGGAATCGTCATTGAGACATTCGGTTCGGGGAATATTCCCGATGACAGGGGTGTTCTTCTGCCGATGCTGAATAAGGCAAAGGAGAACGGCACGGTGATTACGGTATGTTCCCAGTGTCCCCAGGCAACCGTGGATATGAGTACATATGAGGCAGGAAGTCTGCTGAAAAAAGCCGGAGCAGTCTCCGGCAGGGATATGACAACGGAAGCAGCCGTTGCCAAACTGTATTATCTCTTCAGTATCTACGATGATCCGCACAGAATTAAATTCAGTATGGAACGTGACATCAGAGGAGAACTGACACAGAAAGATGATATATGATCCGGTGAAAGCCGGATCATGTTTTTTCTGTACCTCAGTCAGTAAGCTGAAGAGAATTGCGGTATTCCTCTTTTTCCGATTCGGTCAGTTCGAGTATTTCAGCTGTCTGATCAAAAGAAAGCCCGTATCTGATCATTTTCTCCGCATTATTCAGCCGCTCTTCTTTTTTTTCCTCGATTCTTCCTTCTCTTAACCCCTCATCTATGCCCATTTTTTTGTAGTCTCTGAGATCCATGTACTGTTTCCTCCAGAGCGGATTCATTCTGGCCTGTCTGACACTATGATCCACTTCCGCGATATACGCATCGTCACTCATGGTGCCCATGACATAATCCGTGAATGGCTTGAGCAGAGGGTAATCTTCGCTGTTCTTTCCCGTACAGTTGATGAAGATCTTTGTTGTATCAT
>CACXDM010000077.1 GCA_902766435.1 uncultured Erysipelotrichaceae bacterium
CGGACTGATCTATTACAATCCCGATGACAGCCGTCTGGTCATGAATAACCGGATCGGTCTGAATTCAACCGTTAACGCAGCTCATCCTTTAGGCAAAGCCCTGATGGTGCTTTCTGCTGCTTTACTGGTATTCCTGCCGTTCTCCGGTGTCATGATGGACCAGCTTGGAAGACAGGAAATATCAATTACTGCAGGCAACGGGAGAGTTGAGGCAAAAGCGGGAATCACAAAGTATACGTTTGATCAGGACAGTATTGTTGCCTGTGAACTGCTGGAAGAGCTGCCGGAGAATCTGGTACGGGTAAACGGGACGGGGATGGATACACTCCTGAAAGGAAATTTCTATTCCAATGAGACGGGAAACGTAAAGGTGATTCTCGATCCGGAAACGCCTCCGTTTATCCTGATCAGAACAGATGATAAAACATATCTCTTCGGGACAAGAGACAGTGAAATGACAAGACAGATTTACGAGGTATTGAAATGAAAACAGAGAAAATCATCATCGGTGAAGGAAGTGAATATCCCATTGACGGGATTCTCACCCTTCCCGATTCTTCAGCCGGACCTGTTCCTGCCGTTGTGCTGGTGCACGGATCCGGATCCTCTGACAAGGACGAAAAAGTCGGAAAACTGACACCGTTTAAGGACCTGGCGGAAGGACTTGCCGTTAACGGCATTGCCTCCGTGCGCTATGACAAGCGGACATTTACCTATGGCCGTAAGATGGTCAAAGAGGGAAATATCACGGTATACAAAGAGACAATCGAAGATGCTGTAAGGGCTGCCGATCTTCTCAGAAAGGATGAGCGGATCAGCCATGACAATATCTTTATCATCGGTCACAGCATGGGAGCCATGCTGGCGCCGAGAATTGACGCGGAAGGCGGTAATTTCCGGGGAATGATCCTGATGGCGGGAACACTGCGTAAGCTGGAGGATATTCTTATATATCAGCTGAAGGAAATCTCCGGTGAATCCGGTTTTCTGCTGAAGATGCTCGTTGACGCACAGATCAGAAAGAATGAGGCAATGTTTAAGGACCTGTATACAATGTCCGAAGAAGACACAAAGAAGGTCAAAGCGGGCGGCGGTACAACACTGTACTACTTCCGTGAGATGGGAGACCATCCCGCATCTTCTTATCTTGAAAAGACAGAGAAGCCGGTACTGGTTATGCAGGGAGGCAAAGACGTGCAGGTAAAGAAGGACATTGACTACCGGGATTATCAGAATCTTCTTGCGGACAGAGACAATGTCACATTCAGACTGTATGATGATCTGAACCATCTCTTCGTGCCTTCATTGGGATATCCCATCAGCAAACTGTCAAAGGAATACGCGCAGGAACAGCATATTCCGGCCGGCGTGATCCGTGATATTGCGGACTGGATCAGATCTTCCCTGAACTGACTGTGATATACTGTAGTCAGATAACGGTTTACCGGAGGAACCCATGGAAACAAAAATTGAGATGACAGTCAACGACTCCTTTACGGAGAATACACATCTTGTCATGGCAGAGCATATCAACGGATACGGAAGGCTTTTCGGCGGTGTTCTGATGCAGTGGATTGATGAAGTGGCAGGTACGGTTGCCAGAAGACACTGCCGGACACTTGTCACAACAGCCTGTGTGGATAACCTGAACTTCAAGAATCCCGCCTACAACGGAGATACGGTCGTACTGGTCGGCTATGTGACATATACGGGAAATACTTCCCTTGAAGTACAGGTAGATACATATGTCGAAAAGATTGACGGAACCAGATACGATATCAATACCGCTTATCTTGTCATGGTAGCGGTGGATGAAGAAGGAAAGGCAATTCCCGTTCCTCAGATTGTGCCGGAAACAGAATCGCAGAAGGAACTCTGGGAGATGGCAAAGAAGAGATACGAACTCAGGAAACAGAGGAGAAAAGAAGGATACTGATACGGCAGATCTTCGGATTTGCCGTTTTTTTCTGCTGTTTTTCGTGTATATTCTTATCAGAAAGGATACAGGATGAAACGATTATCTTCAGTATTGCTTGTCTTACTGACGCTGACGGGATGCGTACAGGCACAGATGACGGCAGAACCGGAAAAGAAAAAGAACCCCGCGAAGGAGACAATACACTTCATCGTGAAGGACAGACATCCGAAAATCTCGACAACACCGGTCCGGCCTGAAGATCCGGGTTTTGTGATCTATGCCTGGGGTGATTCCATCACTGCCGGAATCAACGGGGACGGGACAACCTATCCGTCGGTTCTCGAGGAGATGACCGGGATTACGGTAAAGAATTTCGGTGTTCCCGGTGAGACCAGTCAGGAAATCGTTTCCCGCTGTGTTGAATACGGAAGACATCCCGATGATGTTCTTGTGATCCAGATGGGAGATAACGGCGGCTGGCGGGACATCGATGATCTTGTATCCCAGTACAGACGGATGATCCGGGCTTCCGGTTCGGAACGTTATATCATCATGACTTCAACGGATGACCCGGATGATTTCGATCAGATCTGGGGTTATACAAAAGACTATATCGGTCTGAAGGAAACACCCTATGAGAAAGCACTGAAGGAGGCTTTCGGTGAACATGTCTTTGAGGCAAGACAGTATCTGATTGTCAACGGCCTTGCGATCAACGGTATTACCGAGACATATGAGGACAGACTGCGGGCAAGACAGGGCAGTATATCGGAAAAGCTGAGAAATGAAGAGCTGGATAATACGCACCTCAATGCGTACGGATACAGGGCAATGGCCTGGGGTATTTTTGAACTCGGCGCAAAACTCGGCTACTGGTCTTAAATACATCATCTGCTGTTTTGTCTCTGGTAATCCGGGTGATAAAAGCGTATGATAAGCATCGCACGCTTGACAGTACGGAAGGAGGACGGCAGGATGAAGAAATATGTAATCATAGCTGTGATATTGATTTTCGCGGTTGTTGTATTTCCGCTCGGTTATAAGCTGGTGGCAGACAAGCACATTATCCTGAATAAACTGTTCGTTTCCGATACGGATGTCATCGGCGCGGATCTTTCGATGTTTCAGGGTGATACGGATATGGCAAAGCTGAAGGAACAGGGCATTCAGTTTGTCATTATCAAGGCAACCGAAGGAAGTACATACAAGGATGAATACTTTGCGGCTAACTGGCAGAATGCCAAAGAAGCTGGCCTTCCTGCCGGGGCATATCACTTCTTCTCGTTTGAAAGCAGCGGAAAGACACAGGCTGCCAACTTCATCAGCACGGTCGGTCCGGTTGAGGGAAGACTTCTGCCTGTTGTTGATGTGGAATTCTACGGTAACTTCCACGTGGAACGGCCTGAGAAGGAAGATCTCATCCGCGAACTGCAGGATTATCTCGATACCCTGGAGAAAGAATACGGTGTAAAGCCGATGATCTATACGGACCCGGAAATCAATAAAAAATATCTGAAAGGTACTTTTGATGCATATCCGAAATGGCTGAGAAGTGTATACTATCCTCTCAGTATTCAGGCCGGAGATGACTGGTATATCTGGCAGTATACCGACAGAGGGGAACTGGAAGGCTACAGCGGTCACGAAAAGTATATTGATCTGAATGTACTGAACAAAAAGATCACACTTGATGCGGTTACGGTAAAAACGGAGTAATCCGTTTTTTTCTTTGGGCATCTGAAGCGGATTCAGACAATACAGCAGATATACTAGGAAAAAAGGAGACAAGACGATGGGATTTTATGATTATTCCGTAACAGCCAGAAACGGTCAGGAAGTTTCAATGAAGAATTATGAGGGAAAAGTAGTGCTTGTTGTCAATACGGCAACCGGCTGCGGCTTTACACCTTTCTGAAAAGTCAGAAAGGCTTTGAAGGATTCGGTGAAGGACAGACTGCCGAATTCATGAATAAGCATCTGGAAAAGATCGATCCTGATTTCAGAAACAATCCGGATATCAAGTGGAACTTCACCAAGTTCGTCATCGACCGCAAAGGCAATGTCGCCGCAAGATTCGAGCCGACAGCTGCCATGGAAGATGTCGAAGCCTGTGTGAAAGCACTTCTGTAGACAAAGGAAAAGACCGGTTAAATGCCGGTCTTCATTCAGCCGTAAGAATATACAGCCGGGAGATATAATCTCCCTTTTCTTTATCACATTCCGGTGAAGATTCATCGGAGAGAACCAATCCTGCGTTCATCAGTACGTTTCCGTACAGTTTCCGGTTCAGCACCGAGACATGATAGATTAGATCCGGGTTCAGTCCGCTCAGTTTTACACGTCTGAACTTTTCATTCCTTCCCTTGGTCTCACGGTAATAACCAACGATTGCTTTACGCCGGTCTTCGGAAACCACCATCCAGACGGTTTCATCTGTCTCAAACGGACTTCTGAGCCGGAAGAAGGAACCGAACTGAATCAGCTGCCGGTTTTCCTTCATGAAGACAACCTGTTTCTTCACCTCTTCCTTTTCCTTTTCCGTCATCTTTGTGAGGTCGAGCTCATAGCCGAATGTACCGAAATAAGCCGTATTCGCTCTGGTGGAAAGAGGTGTGATATGTCCGGTGATATGGTTAGGAACTGCCGAGACATGGGATCCCATGGAAGACAGGGGATAAACAAATGAGGTGCCGTACTGGATCTTCTGTCTTGCGAAAGCGTCGGTGTTGTCGCTGGTCCAGCACTGCGGCGCGTAGTAAAGCATGCCGGGATCGAATCTCGCTCCGCCGCTTGAACAGGACTCAAAGAGAATCTCCGGATATTTACGGATGAGCTTGTCATACAGCCGGTAAACACCGAGGATATATCTGTGTGTCAGCTCTCCCTGATGGCTGATTGTCGGTGAGTAAAGATCACCGATACTGCGGTTCATATCCCATTTGATGTAATCGGGACGGACTTCTGAGAATACCTTGTCGAGCTTTCCAAAGATGCAGTCAACGACTTCGGGATTGGAAAAGTCCAGGACATACTGGTTTCTTCCCGGATGCATCGGCCTCTTTGGTTCGTGAATCACCCATTCGGGATGTTCATTGAAGAGATCCGTACCCGGACTGACCATTTCCGGTTCAATCCAAAGACCTGCCATCAGTCCTTCATTTCTGACTGAGTCGAAGAAGTGCTTCAGACCGAAGGGGAATTTGTTTTCATCCGTGATCCAGTCACCGAGACCCGTATGATCGGAATTCCTGTTACGGAACCAGCCGTCATCGAGAACAAACATCTCAATGCCAAGCTCTTTTGCCTCCCGGACAATTGACATCAGCTTCTCCTCATCGAAGTCAAAATAGGTGCCTTCCCAGTTGTTGACGAGAATCGGTCTGGTACGGTCACGCCAATATCCTCTCGCAAGACGTTTCCGGTAAAGAGAGTGATATGTCCCGGACATATCATTGAATCCGGCAGAGGAATATACCATAACCGCTTCCGGTGTCTGAAATGATTCACCGGGAGTAAGATTCCATTCGAATGTGTTGGGATGAATACCCATTCTGACACGGACCGTATTGTAGGTATCCACGCATGTCTCGGCCAGAAAATTACCGCTGTATACAAGTGAGAAGCCAAGTACTTCACCCTCATTTTCCGTACAGTTCTTACGGCAGAGGGCAATAAAGGGATTGAAGTTATTTCCGGAATGTCCGCGCAGTGAGTATACCGACTGTATTCCTTCATGCAGAGGGGTTCTGACTACGCTTCTTTCTCTTGCCCAGGCGCCGGTCAGTTCGATCATGTCGTATCCTGCGTCCGGCAGATCAAGGGAAAGACTCATTGCGGTATGCAGAAGGATTGTTTCATTACCGCAGTTGGTAATCTTCGCCGAACGGATCAAAGCCGGATATTCATTCATGACGGTATAGAGAAGCGTTATGCAGAGCCCTGTCTTTTCATCCTTCAGATGAAGCAGCAGGGTATCTGCTTCATCGTCTTTTTCGGTATAGACTGCGGGAAGATCCGGCAGTTCCGGTTTGCCTTTGATGATTTCATGACTCTGATATTTCAGATCAAGGAGTCTGCTTCCGTTTTCAGCTTCTGCCTCAACAGCAGGCATACGCATATCACCTGTACCGTATACGGGATATTCCAGCTTGAGATGCTCAAAGGAATAATCCGGACGCTCTTCATCAAAGGTGACCGACATGGAACGGGCGGATGTTTCAAACAGGCAGTCAAACTCTTCCTGATCGTGCACTGCTTTGCCTGTATACAGTGTTACGGGGTATCCGTCGATGAGCTTGAAGATATGACTCATCTTGTTATTATGTAAATGAAATGTACGGGAATTCTCATGATAGATGATGGGCATAGAAACCTCCTGTCATTCGTGTTCTACACAATCATGACACATTTCCCGGCAGCTGTGACAGAACAAAAACGGAAAAGGACAGAGAATATGAATTTCAAGGAAACTGTAATCAAAGACAGAAAGTGCCTGATCCGCATGGATCAGACAGCAGATACAATATTGATTCAGCCGGTGGATGACCACGACACGGAAGAATTGGAAAAAGAGTGTGAAGCGGTCAGTGAAGCTTCGATACCGTATACACTTGTGACATTTCCGGTAAAGGACTGGAACAGGGAACTGTCTCCCTGGCCCGCAGAAGCTGTCTTCAAAGGTGCGGTTTTTGCCGGAGGGGCAGAGGAAACACTGCAGTTCATCAAAGAAGATCTGCTTCCGTATCTTTCAGAAGAGTTTCCGGAAGAAAACCGCAGGCATCTGATCATCGGCGGATATTCTCTGGCAGGACTGTTTGCCTTATGGACCGTATATGAGACCGATATATTTGAAGCGGTGACAGCAGCTTCACCGTCAGTATGGTTTGCGGGATGGGATGACTATATCTCTTCTCATCCGCTGAAGGCGGAGCATGTCTACCTGAGTCTCGGCACGAAAGAGGAAAAGACCAGGAACCCCGTAATGGCATCCGTAGGAGATCGGATCCGCATGCAGTATGACATCCTGAACAAAGCGGAAAACTGCAGCTGTATCCTGGAATGGAATCCGGGCAATCATTTCCGTGATTCCGGTATGCGTACGGGGAAAGGATTTGCCTGGTGTCTGAAACAGGTCAAAAAGAAAAACGGTGCTGCTCAGCAGACCGTTTCATGACCTCAGTTCTCTTCCTGGGCAGGTGTTTCCTGAACAGGTGCTTC
>CACXDM010000078.1 GCA_902766435.1 uncultured Erysipelotrichaceae bacterium
AAGACTGAAAGCGTTCCGATGACTTTATTCTCTTTAACAACCGCCAGCCACAGTGCTCCGTTATTCAGTCTCTTTTCAAATTCTTCCCGGCTGTTTTCTTCTGTCCAGGCTTCATTCAGAAGATACCTTGAAGTCTCATCATCACCGTAAATTTCGAAGAGATCCGCAAGATCCCCTTCATTTACAGGACGGATCAGAATATCCCCGGAAGAACCGTTTATGTTTCCCATGGTATTGCCTCAGCGGAATCCGTATATTTTCTTCAGATCTTCATAGATATGATATACAACCGGACAGATCTCCGTATTGTCAATCATCGACAGAAGCCCTTCCAGTCTTCCTTCCTGATCCGTATACGGATACAGCTTACAGGAAACCGGTCTGCACTCACCCAGCATGCATTCCCCGTCATCCCTGAGAAAATCACAGGGTACGTGCTTTGCTTTATAACCGTCTTCAAAAACATCATATCCCTTAAGATACGTATCCATGAATGTTTCTTTGTCCAGCTGAAGAAAAGCCGCATCCTTTTCAATATCTTCCTCCGGTATTACCGCATTCATTTTCCTGCAGCAGTTTCTGCACTGCCGGCAGAATTCCTCTGAATAATACTTCTCATGAAGCTCTCTGCACTGCCGGTCAAACTCTTCATCAGACGCATGCATTTTCAGAAATGTTCTGAACTTAAAATTCTTTTTTTCATTCTTTCTGAAGTAATACTCCAGTTTCTCAGGATCAATCATTCTTTTTCCTTTCTGCGGCTGACAACAGACCCGTATTCATTCACTGCTGTCTCATATTCTTCCGCCAGAGGATTCTCATCCCCGACAATCAGATAATCACAGCAGTCTCCGAAACCGCATGTTCCTTTGCGGATCAGCTGTCCGTGTATTTCACTGATGCCGAAATAATCGCAGTTGCATAACAGCGGCAGTATATGAAGCAGACCGTGCTTCTTCGCAAACTCCGCATTCGGACACTTCGTAAAGTGATAACGGGTACTCTTCTGTTTATTGTCAAATCCGTCATAGACATTGCAGAAGCTTTCCGGATACTTCTCATAAACCTTCTGATCTTTGGCGGCCGTCAGCCGGAAGACAAGATCGATCAGCCGGATGTCAAAGTTCCGGTTGAGATTGAATATCTTTCCCAGTCTGATAAACGGCCCCATGAAGAGATGACTCACAAAATCCTGCAGCTCACTGATCTCAGGCTGATCGGGCAGAGCCGGATACAGGGAAAAGACAAACAGTCCTCCGTATACAGCTTTCGCGTGTCCGTTCTTTTCTCCTCCGACATCGGGCAGATCCTTCAGGTTTGATTCATAATACTTCTCCGTTTCCTTCATGATCCGTACGGCTTCTTTTTCACCATAGCGGTTCTTCAGGAATGATTCCGTCTCTTTGATATATTCCTTCGGACATAACGGAAATACATCATTACTGTTCATGTTTTCAGATTTCCTTCTTGTAGGGAGGAAGAAGCCATCCGTTGGTCTCTGCCTCCAGCATCTTCCAGTTATCGTATTCCGCATTGTTTTCTTCAAAGAATGCCTTCATGTCATTGTTTAATGCGGCCATCTCCTCTGAAGCATTCAGAGCGTGATCCACCGCGCATACCTTACCGAGCTTAGTACCGGCCATCAGCTGATACATCCTGTAACATGCCCTTCTGTACTGAAAGGATTCATAGCTTCTTTCGGAAGAAGGCAGTATTGAATGTCCGGCTTTTTCAATTGCCCGGTATGCCTCAAGATTGGCTTCCACGATACGGTTGAGATAGTGCTTGTTGAAGACAAGCTGCTTCAGATCACCGTTGGTATGATAGCAGGCAAAGGAAGGCGGAATGACAAACGCCGCATGAGTAAGCAGATAATCTTCCATGTTTGTATAATAGGCTGTCTTAATATCGGTATCCCCGAAGATCTCCTTCACGAGTGTCTCATTTGACACACTTTCCTTCAGATTTCCGATGGACATCTTCTTCATGTCAATCGAGCATACTCTGTCTTCTTCCCGGTGACCTCCCGCAAGATAGAAGCCGAACATCACATACCTGCCCGTAAGACGCTGACTGAATGCCTTCGGTCTCAGATTATTGCCGACAAAGATGATATTCTTCGAAGGATTGTTCTTCAGCACATCAATCACACTGTCCAGCTGGGTATATCTCATGACAACAAAGATCACATCATACACATCATCTTCCGCAAGCTTTTCAATGACATTCACTTTCGCCTTCAGCGTAAAAGGTGAATACTGACGGTCTATGACAAGACCATTGTCTCTGATCTGCTGTGCCCATTTTCCTCTTGCCAGAACCGTAACATCCTTCTTCGCCTTTGAAAGATTTGCCGCAAGCGTGGAACCGATCACACCTGCCCCGTACACAAGTATTCTCATTTTCCTTCCCCCGTTATGACCGTATATATGTCTTTTCCCGTTTTCTCTTCAAAGTATTTACGCAGTTCAAGTATCTTCTCTCTTTTTGCCTCAGGATAGCAGCCATATCTTCTTTCCACATCGGCGATCCTGTCCTCCAGCTTCATGATGCCTTCCCCTCCGGCATAACAGTCACAGAGCTGAATCAGCCTGTCATAGTCATCGTATTCGATTTCCTTCAGCTGCTTCCGGATCAGTTCCGTATCCTCTTCATCCGTATCGGTTTCACCGACGTAGTCTCCGATATCCTGATTATGGAATGAATGGGTCATACAGATCCCGGCAGCTTCATCATAGCCGAGTGACTTCATGTATTTATATCCGTCCGTCACATGACGCAGCTGATGAATGCCTTCCCTTCTGCCAATGTCATGCAGTAAGCCCAGCACATATGCCTTATCCGGATCCATATCACATGCCTCAGCGATCCTTTCCGCGCACTGTGCGGTGTATCTGCAGTGATTTCCCCACTTTCCGGGATTCATCATTTCACTCTCACTGAGGATTCTCTCCGCCTCAGCGCGGGAGGGATAACCGGGATTCCATAATTTATGGATTCTTTCCGGCAGCTCCTCCATCTCATTTCCGAGATACCTGATATATTCCTTTTCGATGATGGCCGGCACATTGAAGTATCTTCCTTCCGGATCAATGCCGTACATCTCATCCGCCCCGTCGGAGCCGATCAAAATATGTCCCGGAAGATCTTCCTGAAAGGCATAAGCCTCATTCATCTCTTCCAGTTCCTCCAGAGGATACAGCACGATGTATGATTCCGCCGCTTCCCCTTCACCGCCGTTATGTTTCTTCATGAATGTCAGGTAGTCTTCCGGAAGCGGAATCCCCATGACATCAGTAATCTCTTCCCCTTCATACGGCGGACTGAAGGGATAGTCCTTCCATCTTTCCATTTTGCTTCACCTGCAATCCCGGAATCCGTCTTTCAGACAACAAAACAAGGCATGCGTATGATACAGCTTACCGTCATCACCCTGATCATATGTACCGCCATCGTTTCTGTATTTCATGATTCCTCCGGATTATTCTGTCATCAGTATACCACTGCATATCAGGTTTCTTTTCATCATTGACTTTAAGTGTTGTAGAATATCTTCTATGAAAAAGACAATCAGAAAAATACTTATACTGCTGTTCAGTATATTTATATTCCCGCTGTCATCCATCCGGATCAACGCTGATGAGGACGATGAGACAACGATGCTTACGGCAACGTTCTATGCCGTCACCGTTCAGGCAGACCGTGCACTTCAGGTTCCCTTTAACAGGAAATGGTTTCTGAACGATGCACGTGAATATTCACATGACCTTGCCAAGTTATCACTCGGTCTTACGGTATCGGCCTTCCGTCCCTCGCTGGACTATTCCGATCCCAGCCGCACTTCGGACAGCGGCGCCGTGAGCTTTCTCACCCAGGCCGGATTCACCGATCTGCAGAGTGACGACTATGACAAGAATCCGAATATCTATACCGTATCCACCGTCATGGGTCATGAAACGATCACCGAAGGAGATGAGTCCTTCGAACTGATCGCCGTCGGCGTATGCGGTCAGGGTTACCGGGATGAGTGGGAATCCAACTTCTCAATCGGCAGCGGTACGATCCATGACGGATTCGAACGTTCCGCCAATCAGATCTACAACCGTATCTTCGGCTATATCGCTTCCCATCACCTTTCGGGAAAGATGAAGATCTGGATCTCCGGCTTCTCCCGCGCGGCTGCCGTATCCAACATTACCGCCGCCAGACTCACCGAAAGCGATACATTCAGCGAAGAAACGGTATTTGCCTACACATTCGGAACACCCCGTACAACGAAAGAGCCGATGCCGGGTAAATATGAGAATATCAAGAATATCGTCGGCAAGATGGACCCTGTTCCCTCAACTCCCTTTGCGGACTGGGGCTTTGACCGCTACGGCATTACATACTTCACACCGGAACTGGAAACCGACTCCGATTACCTGGACAAGAGATCAGCCGCAAATGTCATATACAAGGAAATCACCGGCATTGATTTCTGGGCGAATGTCGATATGCATAAGGAAGTCCGTGTCATCATGGACTATCTGCTGAAGATCTGTCCCACCTCGGAATCCTATGCGGAAGGTCTGCAGGACAAACTGATCAGCCTCTGGGCTGACCATTCCCCCATCAGTATCTTCAACAACCTGATGGATATCAGCTCCGATCCGAGACTGATCAATGAGGAAAACCGGTATGAGGCAAATGCCCTTCTGGATTATCTCTGTTATCTTACAGGTGATTACTTTGCCGGAGAGAATTCATTCCGGAGATGGAATCAGGCCGCTACCACCGGGGCGAACATGTTACAGGCACATACGCCGGAGATGTATATCTCCTGGCTCTATTCCTTCGACAGTGCGGATGCGCTGTATTCCGCCCAGGATAAATACACCTATGTATTCATTGACGGAGACGCTGAAGTACAGCTGATCCGTGACGGCAAGGCAATTGAAGCACTCACCCGGAAAAACGGGGATATTGATGAACCGATGGGTTATTACCTCGATGCGGTGAACGGTGTGATTTCCGTTCTGATTCCGGATGATTATCAATATTCGGTTGAAATCACTGCCCTGAGTGATGAAACCCTGAAGATCACCGATGTCGGCTATACCGCGGGCAGACAGGCACCGGAAAAGACCAGAGTATGTCACTTTGAAATGTCAGAAGGAGACAAGCTCAGCGCGGAGTATAACCCGGGTGAAAACAGCACCTATTCCATGGGCTGCAGCTATTCCGGCACAGAAGCATATGAATCCCGGGAATACCTGGATACCGACAGCGTTATCTCTCTGGAGCGGGGAAATGTATTTGATATCACATGGCGTGATTATCTGATCCTGCTGATGTCAGTCTTTGCCTTCATCCTTGCCGTATTCAGCTTCCAGCTTGCCTTCCTCATCAGCCGCTTCCGCTTCCATACCCGGAAGCAGAGAGGATGGATCCCGAAAAGAGAGAAATTCCATTCCCTGCCGATTCTGTGCGGGGCAGCCATATTCAATCTGTTTATGATGGAAATGTCCGTATATGCCCTCTTCCCGGAATCCACAGATGTGGTAAAAATGTTCAAGTATCTGATCGGTATTCTGACCATCATCATCGCCCTTGCCGGCTATATGAAGAAGAAAGACAGTCTGACCAGAAACATATTGACTGCGGTAACAGTATTGATGATTGCGGATGTATCCATGCTGCACTCGGTTTTCCTTGGTGCTTTCCTTCACTGCTCTGCTTATTTATTCCTCTGTTATACATACTGGCTGGAGGAAAAGCCGACAAGGAAGCAGCTGATCATCGGTGCGGTTATGTGTGTCATCTGTACAATACCCGTATTCATTCCTGAAGGTCACTACGGATGGATGCGCTTCATCTCCGTTCTCTATGTATGGTCCTCCATCATGATGATTACCCTTTCGGTACTGATGCCGAGAACCTGCATCAACGGATCCGTCACGCTGTTCGGCGGAGGTATCCTGATGATCCTGAATACAATCTGGGGCGGCGGAGTTGCCGGAAGAGTACTGTCACTCGGCGTCTATTACGCTGCAGTCGTCACACTCGCAAGCACAGGCACAACCTTCAACCTGCCAAAACTCGTTCCCGAGGGCATGGCGGTTGAGGAGACAATTGAAGATCTCAAATAATAACCTGGTGATGAATATGATGTTCATCACCTTTTTTCACCCTATAATGAATACAGGAGCGGTATATATGGAAGATAAATCATTTAATGAAATCATGCAGGACATCACTGCCGGCCTGACCGGTGACAATGAGAAAGATGTTTCCTGGCTTCTTTCGCAGATTGAAACCTATAAGAATCATGAAATGGGAAAGGAAATCATCAGAGCCTGCAGCAGGATGCTGTTTGAAAAACTTCCCGAAGATAAGCGGAAAGAACTGGAACAGGACATGGAAAACAGATTCAGCGGTGTTGATGCAGTGCTTGAGGAAGTCCGCTTCAATATTTATAAGAAGGAATATGGCAAAGCGCTGAAGATGACAGAAGACCTTGTATTAAGATATGAAACGATGAATCTCTTTCAGGATGATGCGGTCAGTGAATACCGTCATTTTGACGAATCGTTCGAACAGGTGCTCTATGTTTTCCGAAACAAGCCGCAGAAGACCATCCGCCGGGCAGAAGTCCCTTATACTGAGATATATCTTCTATACGGCAGTCTTCTGGTTGAACTGAAGCGTTATCAGGACGCTGAGACAGCGCTGCTGAAAGGTCTCAGATGGAATCCCGTCAGCTTCCGCCTTCTCGCCGAATATTCCGAAGCCGTCAAAATGACAGGCGGCACGGAGAAGTTCTTTGAACTGTCAAAAGAGATGCTGAAGAATGCCTTCCGCATGCCCGATGTGGCCAGAGCGTACCGAAACATTGCCTGGTATTTTACGGAAAAGAAACTTTACAGAGAAGCCATGGGATGTCTTCTGCTGAGTATGGAATTCCAGAAGGATTCACCGCAGGCACAGTCGGAACTGTATTACATACAGACAGAGACAAACGGAACTGTATCCCGTCCTTCCTTTGAGGAATTCAAAACAACAGCGGAACAGTACGGATTCTCCGTCGGTCCCGACAGGGATGTGATCGGCCTTTCGTACAATTACGGAAAACACTTTTTTGAAAACCACGAACAGGAAGCCGCCCGCTATTATCTGACAATCGCGTATGACCTTACGGGCATACAGCAGATTAAAGACATGCTGGACAAACTGCCGAAACTCTCATGACATTTCCTCCGGGAGATTTTTTATTATTTGAATTTTGAATAGAAATATATTTTATATAGGTATTTCAAATACTATTGATATCGGGCTATTCTTTGGGTGCAGGAGGTAAATCCCGATGAAGAAAAACCTGATTCTCAAAGCAGCACTGCTGTCATGCTGCTTCGTAACAGCATCCGTCAACGCTGTTGCAGGAAACATTCCTGCCATGGCTGAGGCATTCCCGAATGTACCGCTCTCATTGATTGAGCTTTTAACAACAATCCCATCGCTGTTTTCCATGGCAGCTGTGCTGATTTCAAATAAAATTGCTTCTGCGATCGGTTATAAAAAGACTGTTCTTGCCGGCTGCATTTCCTCTGCAGCTGCCGGAACAATCCCGGTTATATTGAACAATGTTTATCTGATTCTGATCGCAAGAGCAATCTTCGGTTTCGGATGCGGTCTGATCTCTTCTTCCCTTCTGATTCTGATTGTCCGCTTCTTTGAGGGAGAAGAAAGAAGCCAGATGATCGGCTTGCAGGGAAGTGCCGGCGGACTGGCTTCACTTGTGACAACATTTATTGCAGGAAGACTTCTTGTTTACGGATGGAATGTTTCCTTCCTTGTCTACCTCTGCGGCTTTGCTGTATTCCTGCTTGTCTTATTCTTCATTCCTCATACCGGTTCCATCAGAACTTCAGCT
>CACXDM010000079.1 GCA_902766435.1 uncultured Erysipelotrichaceae bacterium
AAGGACTGACAGAAGGTATTGAGATCGGACATGGCAGAGGAATGTCAGAGGGGATTGCAAAAGGTGAAAACAACTACCGTGACAGCGCCATCAGAAAAATGTTGATGAAAGGTCTGAGTACCGAATCCGTCTCATCATTGCTGGAAGAGGACATTGAGACAGTCCATAAAATTGCCAAACAGATCGAAGATGAGACAAGTGTGAACTGACTGTTGTATTTCTGAACATGCTGGCAGGTTGACAGCATGGTTTAGGACTGCAGTGAAAACAGTCACAGAGGACGCAGCAGAGAGGACAGACGATATGACCACTTTAAGTGATGCGATATTTGAGAAAGCATTTGAAGAAGGATATGCAGAAGGTATAAACATTTGCCGTGAAAAATACATACGGAGGATGTTGATGAAAGGCCAGAGTATTGAATTCATTGCGGATGATCTGGAAGAGGATATCGAGACAGTCCGTAAAGTCGCAGGGAAGATTTCTTCTGATTCTGAAATGTACAGATAAAGAGAACCATAAACAAAAGACAGCGCGTGCTGTCTTTTGTTATACAATCGGGATTTTTACCGTACACTCACTGAGCGGATATGCGGAACATGCGTGGATATAGTTGTTTTCTTTATCGGCACGTCTTCTTCCGTCACCTTCAGCGGGAACGAATACTTCACCTTTGACGAGTTTGCAGCGGCAGAATCCGCAGGAGCCGCTCCGGCATCTAGTATTGTTTTTGATTCCGGCCCTCTCAAGGGCTACGGCAATCGGTTCGAGTGAGCTGGCCTGAACGAGATCTTCCTGTATACCCCGTATTACATGAAGGGCAAACAGGGCAGGTTTGATTTCAGGGTAACCTTCCGCTTTTGTGATGTCACGCGGGGCGCCGAATGTTTCCATCCGGATTCTTCTTGCCGGGACATTCAGTTTCTCAAGTTCGCCTCTGACAAAGTGATACATCGCAAGAGGACCGCAGACGAAGTAGGTACTGTCTTCAGAGGAATATTTTTTGATAATATCCGCGCTGAGGAATCCTTTTTCCCCGTCATAGTCTTCATCACCGGAAATGACATTGATCAGTCTGACACGGTCACAGTCGATGGCTTCCAGTTCTTCCTTCAGGATGATGTCCTTTGTGGAAACGGAACCGTAAAGGATTGTGAGATCCGCGTCCATTGTTCCGTGGGCGATTTCCTTCGCCATGGAATAGAACGGTGTAATGCCTGAACCGCCGGCCAGGCCGACAATGTGTTTTGAATCTCTTAACGGCTCATAATAAAACTGTCCGAAGGGGAGGTGAGCTTTGAATGTATCGCCTTCCTTTACGTTTTCATAGAACCAGGATGATACAAATCCTTCCCCGGGTCTGCCGTTCCTGATTGTCAGTTCAAAGAACGGTTCCGCGCCTTCTCTTGCTTCAAAGGGAGCGCTGCAGATTGAATAGGGACGTGTTGTGACGGTACCGTCGATTTCCAGATCAAGTGAGCAGTACTGACCGCACATGAACGGCGGAAGAATATCTCCGAGATCAGCAGCGAATCTGTATTTTCTGGCTGTCGGGGAAACATCCTTTACATCAATGACTCTGACTTTCGTTACTTCAGGATGAAGCTCTTTTGCGGTTTCCCGGATCGGATCGGAATAAATATTGTTCGGATCGCCGTGTTCGATCAGTTCTCTTCTGGCTTTGGTGACACGGGAGGCACCTGTAACATCTTTTAAGAATCCGTTGACTTTCATGCCTGTTCCTCCATCATTGCCAGAATCATCTTTGAGGCAATCTTTCCGTTGTTGATATTGCAGGCCATACCGTCGCCGACAAGCTGATGGCTTGCGCATCCGACAAGTCCCTTGATGTACTGTTCTTTTTCAACATCCTCCAGTCTTGCGACTACGGAGTTGTTCATCGAGTGCTGATAACCGTAGATGCCTCCGCGGTAATCACTGGTGTAATGGGACATCGTAACCGGCGTTTCAATTTCGATCTCAACGATATGATCGAGAAGATTCACACCGAGATGACTTGAAACACGTTTGATCATTTCCTTTGCGACCGAACGCTTTACATCAAAATACTGATCCGGTCTTACCTGCATGAAGCTTTCCGGCAGAGGCAGAGTCGTAATTGAAAGTGATGTCATTCCTTCAGGAACAGCCTCGTCATTCGCGTAGTTCAGACAGATCGTTGTCAGATAGTCCCATCCGCCGAGATTTCTTCCCTGCGCCCAGAAGACATCGGTGTCAAACGGGATATCGCTTGAGAAGACGGAATAGGAGTGAATGTTGAGGTCTTCCGGTTTCTGATCAAGAAGCAGAACAACGGAGAAACATGTGACACTCATCGGCATTGCATTTGCGTATTTTCTTGCCTGAACGGGAACTTCGCTCTGCGGTTCGATCATCCTGCCGTATACCGTGTTGGGATATGGCGCCGAAGCAATGTAATCACAGTGAATCTCATCTCCGCGGCTTGTTCTTACACCGTACACTCTGCCGTTTCTGACGAGGATCTTTTCCACGTTCTGGCAGTATTCGAACTGAACACCCAGTTCTTCGCATCTCTCAGCCATCGCAACGGACATCTCATGTGAGAATCCTCTTGCGACATAGCTGCCGCCGATCATATAGTCTGCCATCAGGAAGGAATAGATGGTAAAGGGAAGCGTGCTGATCGGCTGACCGACATAGATCCAGTAGGCGCTGAGAATCTTGACGACTTCCTCCGGCAGATGGAAGGACTTTTCAAGAACTTCCTTTGCGGAATAGCCGGCTGTCTTGACAAGCGCTTCATGTTTCAGCAGCATCTCTGCTTTTGAAAGTGTATGTTCGTTGAGGAAGAGAACGGATTCATATACCTTTCTGCATGTTTCAAGCAGCCGGTTGACTTCCTTCTTCGTTCCGGGGTATTTGTCATCGATTTCATCGGCGCAGACCCATGTTCCGTCCGCTCTGCGTCCCGCATGAAGCGTGATATCTATACCGTCGGCAGGTGAATACAGTTCATAGGCTTCCGGTACACGCAGCCAGTCGATTGCGACCTTCATCTCATCGAGATACTGCCTGATGTAGAGCGGCTCATCCTCTTTTCCCAGTGACATCATCTCATGCAGGGTAGCTTCCATTTCAATGCCGTTACGGACAAAGCTGGTGGCCATTCCGCCCGGCAGATTATGGCGCTCGAGAATCAGAACGGATTTTCCCGCTGCCGCAAGACGCATCGCACAGCTCATGCCGGCAAGGGCACCGCCGATGACGATCACATCGTATTTGTCTTTGTAAAATGCCATGTTGTTTCCTTTCCAGTCATTTTCGAAAAAAGCGTCCTGACGACGCCTTTTATCAGAAGAATCTGTCTACGAGTTCTCTTGAGTATTCGGCAGTTTCGTCCATATCTCCGAAACTCATGATCTCTCCCGCATAATATGTATCATATGCGCCCTGCATTGCTTCAACCTTGTCATACCAGCCGTCTGCGTAGTCAGCGCTGAATACGTGGGGGAAGTAATACCATGACTGCTCATTGACGATATTGGATGCAGGGTTGCCCATCTGCTTCAGATCGTCAAGAACTGTCTTCTTGCATATATCATAAGGGATCTCGGAAGTATTCTTATGTTTACGGAGGGCATATGTCGTAATGACCTGATCCTTTGTGTCACGCCATCTTCTGTAGTAGACCATCAGATGTCCGAGACGTTCCGGAGACATGTTGTCAAATACATAGTAGGAGATCTCAGGATGATCTTCCGGCTTTGTTTCAACTGCCAGAACATCATAACGCTCGTATTCGATCTTGGAGAAGAATTCCTTCTCGTCATCTCTTGCGTCAGCGTACTCAGGGAAATACTGCAGCGGCGCAGTGACGATCAGCTTGTCATATTCTTCCGTTTCACCGTTTACGGTAACGAATACCTTTCCGTCTTTTCTTTCCACTTTGGAAATGTTGCTGTTAAGACGGGCATGGTTCTTCAGCTTTGCATCGAGGCATTCCCAGATATACTGCGTTCCTTCCTTCCATGTCCAGAGGTTGATGTTGACGAAGTTCATCGTTGTCTGGAAGTCGAGGTATTTGAGAACATAGGCTGCGGGAATCTCATCAAAGTATCCGTAACCGAAAGATGTGAAGGGACCGATCCAGATTTCCTGGGTGAGTTCAACACCGTTAAGCTTGCAGAATTCCTTGAAGGGAAGGGCGAGATCCTTCAGATTCTCGTTGACGCCGGATACCTTTTCACGTCCGGGTGTGACCGCATAGCCGTCATATCTTCCTTCAGCTACGCCGCGGTGGCCGTTGATGTCGTATCCCTTATACTTTGTCTCGAGAAGTTCACCGAGCTTCTTGACCTGCTTTCTCATTTCCATCAGATGGGGAATACGCAGCGGGTTCTTTCTCGGATTGAACGGCTCAATGACCTTACCGTCTTTGTTCTTATAGTTTCTGTTCAGCTGCGGGCCGTCATGTGTGATGCCGCAGAATTCCTCGACATCATGTACTGCGTAATAGGAAGGTACGCCCATGATTGCGCCCATTTCATAACGTCTGCCGTTGTAGTGGGGACTGTGGCACTTGCCGCCGACATGATCGTTTCTTTCCAGAATCGTATAGTTTTCATAGCCCTTCTGCTCGAGATACATTCCGGCAGAAAGACCGGCGGGACCTGCACCGATAATGCAGATGCGTGTGTTCTTATCCATAATTATCCTCCGTATTATTTTGTCTGATGGTTTTATTATAAATCGCAAATGACCGTTCGTATCAGTAAAAAGAATGATTTTTTCCGTCTTTTCCGCAATTTGTGAGAGAAAAGAAAGAGATTGTGAAAAATCACATGAATATCCGTGAATGAGAAATGAGTTTTCCGTTTCAATCCTTTATAATGAAATCAGGAAATACGGTTTGGAAGGAGGATCATATGAGGTTTTCGGGATTTGCCGACTTGCTGGAAAAACAGGCCGACCGGCACGGCTGCGCTCATGCTTTCATCTATCAAAGTGAGATCAAGCAGATCGTCTCCTATGAGGAATTCCGTTCGGATGTACTTGCGCGCAGTGAGGAACTGAAGAAGACGGAAAAGACCTGCATGGGTATTCTCACCGAACTTTCCTATCCCTGCATCAGGGAAATCTTTGCGGCGAATATCGCGGGAATGCAGGTGGTGATGCTGAATAAGATGCTGCCGGCGGAAACACTGGGAGAACTGATCAGATATACGGATACGGATATTCTGTTCGGTTCGGATCAGCAGAAGGAAGCACTCAGTCAGTATCTTACGGAAGGAACCGCAGAAGGCAGGGGAAAGATTCTGTTCTTTACCAGCGGTACGACGGCATCCTCCAAAGCGGTGGTGCTGAGTGATGAAAAACTGATGAGCAGCGCGTGGAACGGAAGTTCGATGCTGCCGTTAAGCAAAGAGGACAGACTGCTGTGTGTTCTTCCTCTTGATCATGTATTCGGTTTTGTCTGCTGTCTGCTGTGGCCGCTGCAGTGCGGCGCTTCGGTTGCCGTGGGAAGAGGACCGCGTCATTACATGGACGACTGTATGTATTTCCGGCCGACGGTCATTTCCGTTGTCCCGATGCTTCTGTCATTCCTGCTTCAGCAGCAGCTGATCAACCCTGAAATGAAAATGATTCTCGTCGGCGCGGGTGACTGCCCGAAGGAAATCCTCGGGGCAGCTTCCGCCAAGGGACTGCGTGTATCGTACGGATACGGTCTTACGGAAACAAGTTCCGGTGTGGCGATCAGTGTTGAGGGTGATCCTTCCGCCATGGCGGTATGTCCGGATGATGAAATCACGATTGCCGAAGACGGTGAGATCTGCATCAAGGCCCCGACATGCATGATGGAGGGATATTATAAAGATCCGGAAATGACAGCGGGAGTGCTGCGGGACGGTATCCTGTATACCGGTGATCTCGGATACCTCGATGAGGAGGGAAAACTGCATATCACGGGAAGAAAGAAGGAAATCCTTGTACTGCACGACGGGACGAAGATCTTCCTGCCTGAATATGAAACGAAAATCCTGCATGCCGCAAGAATCCGTGAAGCGGCTGCAGTACTGAAAAACGGAAAACCCGTACTGATCGTTTACGCGCCTCAGCTGAGTGCAGAACAGATCAGTGAAAGGCTGATTCCGCTGATGAAAACACTGCCCAGAGGGCATCAGATTACGGAAATCATCATGCGTGATACACCGCTGCCGCGTACGGCAACGGGAAAGATCAGACGCTGGGAACTGCAGAAGGAGACAGAAGAACTATGATTACCAGAGAAGAAGTACTGGCAAAAACGATTAAGATTATTCAGGACAACGTGCCTGATATGTTCGGCAGTGAACTGAAGGAAGATACAGTGCTGAATGCCGAAGGAAATGTGGATTCCATGGGATTTATTCTTGTTGTCACAAAGCTGGAGGGAGAATTCAACGCCCTGATCCCCGATGATGAATGGGATAAAATCAGAACCCTCGGCGATCTTGTGGATACAGTCATGAAATACGCGGAAAAGGGCGGGGAATGAACGTCTTTACAGCTTCCCTGAAACAGAAGAACAAGGACGTGAATCTGTTCCGGCGTCTGCGTACTTCACGCCTTCTGGAAATCGTGCAGGAAGCTTCCATTGCCCATACTGAAGAACTCCATATGGGCAGATCAATGACACTGGACAAAGGACTTCTCTGGGTTGTCGTTCAGCAGCGTTTTGAGATCACTGCGATGCCGGAATATGATGAACAGATCACAGTTGAAACATGGCCGGGCAGGACCCGTCATGTTCTTTTTCCGCGTTTTTACCGGATTCTTAACGGAAAAGGAGACACCATCATCAGCGGCAGCGCGTTATGGATGCTGGTGGAGGAAGACAGCCGCAGAATGGTCTTTCCTTCAAAGCACGGGATAGAAATCAATGAAGTGATTACGGGAAATGAGACCGCTCTGCCGGAGACAATCCGTATGCCGCAGACAGAAGAGACAAAACTGTTCTCAGTTCCTTTCAGTGTCTGTGATCTTAACGGGCATATGAACAATACCCGGTATCTTGATCTTTGTGAGGATCTGGCAGGGGATGATCTGCTGAAACAGACACCGGTTCTGATTGAAACGGAATATCTTTCCGAAGTGCGTCTTCATGATGAAATCAGAATTTCCTGGAAGCAGGATGAGCATTCTCTCTGCGTATCCGGTGAGAAGGAAAAGATCTGTTTCCGGATCAGAATGAATTACGGTGACTGAGAGAGGAAATTGTCTGTTAACAAAATGCCTTTCATGTGATAGTCTTTTTAGCGTATCGGGGGAGTAACAGGCGCAGAAATGCGTGGAACAGCCGTCATCACGATATGTTGTCATATCCGGCTTACCGTAATTGTGAGACTCATACATGGTTTTCTGGTCTGTGTATGGGACATTTCGGAAATGAATGCGTAATACACAGTCAGAAATGACTGTTTTTTTTACGGAGGTTAT
>CACXDM010000080.1 GCA_902766435.1 uncultured Erysipelotrichaceae bacterium
ATATTTTTGTTTTTAAATGCAAAGGCGGTTGCTAAAATGAAATTAAAGATTTGATGGAGGTTATAATGCTGCAGGAAAGACTTAAGACAATTGTAAATGAACTGGAAACATGGCAGTTTGCGAAACCGTCTGCGGACATGCCTCACGGTGATATGCCGGGAGACAAGGTGATGATCTCAGATGCGTTGATTCCCCACGCGCAGAAGCTGTTCAGACTGCTGGTGAAGAAAATGTATGAGAAGGGTGACGATAAGTATGTGATTTCCGTATTCGGAGGATCCGGATCGGGCAAGAGCGTAACAACATCACTGCTGACGTATTATCTGAATGAAGCGGGAATCGGGACATATGCGGTGTCGGGAGATAATTATCCGCGCCGTATTCCCGAATACAATGACGCCGAGCGTGTTTCCATCTTCCGCTCGGAAGGCCTGAAAGGACTGTTGAAGGAAAAAGCATACAGTACTGAGGTACAGGAGATTCTTTCCGGCTTATGGAAAAAGGAAACGGATTCCGATCCGGCAGAAGCAGTGAAGTATCCCTGGCTGAAGATTTATCAGTCTTACGGCAGGGAAGCGCTGAAAGGATATCTTGGTGAAGACAAGGAACAGGACTTCGCGCAGATCAATGAAGTTCTCGCTGCTTTTAAACGCGGTGATGAAAAGATCTGGATGAAGCGGATGGGAAGAACCGAAGACGCAAGATGGTATGACGAAGTGGATTTCAGTCAGACTGATGTACTCATTCTTGAGTGGACGCACAGCGGCAGCGAACAGGTTAAGAATGTTGATTTTGCGGTGTGTCTGCGTTCAAAGCCGGAGGAGACCAAAGCATACCGTCTTTTCAGGGCAAGAGACGGCAAGGCAGACAGCGCGTTTGTGACAATGGTTCTGGAAATCGAACAGGAAAAACTGGACCGCAGAATGGAAGAGAATGCGGATATTATTCTTGCCAAAGACGGCAGAATTCTGAGGCAGTGATGATGGATAAGACGAAAACAGGAACACTGCTGAATGCCTACTGCGACAGCATGGGCGGAACACTCTCGGATATTGTGAATGTTCTGAAAAAAGAAGATTTCAAAGATGTATTTGAATCATTCTATATTCTGCCTAGTGTATTCAATTCCGATCTTGACCGCGGCTTTTCACTGATCAACTATGACCTGAATGAGGCGCTTGCTTCAGAAGAGGATATTGAAGATCTGAAAAAGCTGAACATCCGTCTGTTGATGGATTTTGTACTGAATCATATATCCGTTCTTTCTCCGCAGTTTCAGGATATTCTGAAAAACGGCGATGCCTCAGCTTACCGGGATTTCTTCATTGACTGGAACCGGTTCTGGGAAGGATGCGGCGAAATGACGGACGAAGGGTATATTCAGCCGGATGAGAAATACATCGGAAAGATGTTTTTCCGCAAGGCGGGACTGCCGATCCTGATGGTGCGCTTTCCCGACGGAAGGGAAGTGCCGTACTGGAACACATTCTATCAGGCAGTTCAGTATCCTGATCTTACTGCCTATGAACTTGTCAGGGATCTCGGTCTGCAGTACAGCGCGGCAGAGGAAACCGCAGAGATTTTCAATCGGTCTGACAAAAATCCGGATACGCTTGATTTAGGCAGATGGAATAAATACCGGGAAAAGGTTGTTGATTATATCAGAGGGAAGAGAACGTATCTTGGACAGATGGACCTGAATATCAAGTCGGATCTTGTCTGGGAGTATTACCGGGATACACTCGCAAAGCTTGCCTCATACGGCGCTTCGATCGTACGTCTCGATGCGTTTGCCTATGCGCCGAAAGAACCCGGTGAACGCAATTTCCTGAATGATCCCGGTACGTGGGATCTTCTGGAAAAAGTTGCGGGTATTGCCCGTTCTTACGGACTGACCGTACTGCCGGAGATACACGCTTCCTATGAAGAGAAGATCTATAAGACCCTGGCGGATAAAGGATATATGGTCTATGACTTCTTCCTGCCGGGACTGATCATTGATGCGTTTGAGAGGAAAAACGGGAGTTATCTGAAGAAATGGATTGATGAAATCACGGAGCGGAAGATTCAGACCGTAAACATGCTCGGCTGCCATGACGGTATTCCGCTGCTGGATCTGAAGGGACTTCTGCCGGAGGAAAGCATTCAGGATCTGATTAAAGTGACGGTTGACAGAGGCGGCTATGTAAAGGATCTGCATGGTGCGAAGAATGTCTATTATCAGGTGAATGCGACATATTACAGCGCTCTGGGGGAAAGTGATCGGAGAATGCTGATGGCAAGGGCGCTGCAGCTGTTCATGCCGGGTAAGCCGCAGGTATGGTATCTTGATCTGTTTGCCGGCAAAAACGATTATGAAGGTATGAAGCGGGCAGGAGAAGGAGGACATAAGGAGATCAACAGAACCAATCTGACAAAGGATCAGATTGAAGACTGTCTGAAGAAAGATGTCGTCCTCAAACAGCTGGAAATGCTGAGAATGAGAAACACCTGTCCGGTATTCAGCGAAGACGCAGAGATTACGGCAGAGCTGAACGGACCGGAAATGCGTATCGTCTGGAAGAACGTTTCCGGTACAGCTGAGCTGGACCTGGATTTTGATAAAGAAACATACCGGATTAACATTGATACGGTTCACTGAAAGTGAAGAGGAAGGTCAAAGCTTTCCTCTTTTATTGTGTCTGCTTTCCGCCAATAAGCAGTATTGTCAGCCGTAATGAAAACAAAAAAGCCCGGAGGATTTTTATCATCCTCCAGGCATATTCACATGATTGATTCAGAACCGTTTCCGTATTCCGGAATGTCTGTATTATGCGGCAGAGTTCTGCATTTCGGAACGGATCTGTCTGACGTAGGGGTTTGTATTGAATGCATACAGCAGCTGAGCGGTCATTGCGACCCAGATCAGCGGTTCACACCAGACAACGGCATCGTACTGGAACAACGGAATGAAGATGTAGACAAACAGAATCTTGCCGACAAGCTCAATCACGGATGAGATCATCGGAATCAGTTTGGAGCCGATTCCCTGAAGGGCAAATCTTGTCTGAATCAGAACTCCCAATACCGCGTAGAACGGACCGACGATATACAGCATTTTGGAACCGTTGCCGATGATGACGGGGTTGGTTGATCCGCTGATCATCTGCACAAGCTTCGGTGCAGTCATGAACAGTATGGCTGAAACAACGGCAGCCATCACAAAGTCATAGATATAAGCGTCACGCATTGCCCGCAGAATACGTTCTCCCTGATTGGCTCCCTTGTTCTGGGAGATGAACGCGCTGATCGCAACACTCATTGATATGAACGGCAGATTGCAGATCATATAGATCTTTCTTGCGGCAACATGACCGGCAATGATTTCCGTGCCGAGACTGTTGATGCCGGACTGAAGGATAATGGATCCTACGGAAACAATGGATCCCATTAATGCCATTGCGTAACCCTGACCGCCGACATCCTTGTAAAGCTCCGTGTCAAAGCGGAAATGTCTGGCTTCCGGTACGAGGATCTTTGTGTATTTCAGAATATAGATGATACACAATATGACCGATACGCCCTGAGAGACAACTGTTGCGATGGCAGCGCCGGCAACGCCCATTTTGAAAGTGGTGATAAACAATACATCAAGAAAGATATTGAGAAGGGAGGAAATGATCAGAAAGATCAGCGGCATGACAGAGTTTCCGATCGCTCTCAGCATGCTTGAGGCAAGATTGTATAAGAACATGACAATCAGACCGAGGGCGATAATATGGATATACGTATGCGCTTCTTCGATGACTTCCGCGGGAGTATGAATCAGCTGAAGCAGGGGTCTTAAACCGACAACACCGAGCAATGTCAGCAGGACGGTTGTCAGTAAACCGATAATCAGTGAGGAAGCGACTGACTGTTTCATCTTGTCCGGATCACCGGAGCCGAAACTTCTGCCGCAGACAATCGAAAAACCAGAACCGAGACTGTTGCAGAAACTGACCATCATCTCGAATACGGCAGCGCATGAACCGATGGCTGCGAGAGAGTTTTCACCGAGGAAGTTGCCGACAATGGCGGTGTCCACGGCGTTGTAAAGCTGCTGGAAGATGTTGGAGATCAGGATCGGAATCATGAAGATGATCAATGACTTCATGATCGGTCCGTGCAGTAAATCAACCTGTGTTTTCTGTTTCATTTTCTACCCCTTTGACTGTTCGGCCATATTGTACATTCCGATGGAATACAGTCCTTTCAGACGGTATCCGGCAAGGTCTTTGATATAGATGAAGGAAGGCATATGTCTCTGCGGCAGAGTGCCTTCAAAACTCAGCGGTCCTTTGACCGTATCACTGGCGTAGCCGATGATCTGCGGGTTAAGCACGGCTGCAGCGGAAAGAATCATTTCCTTCAGCAGAATCTCCGGCGGTTCTTTTTTTCTCTCCTCCATATAGGGAAGGTAGCGCAGTTCACCGGCAGCGTGGGAGAAACCGTTATAGAGCCTTCCGCCGATCAGAATGCCGCATCCGAACATTCCCAGTTCCGCCTGATAGATCACTGCGATGTTTTCACTTTCCGGATGTTCGTTCTGAAAACCGATTGCCGCAACATTCACATCATTTTCAACAACGAAAGGGATATGATACCTTTCAGTAATCAGACTGCCGATATCTGTCCGGAAGACTTCCCCGTTGGTGATTACCCCGTTCACGCATACACCGGGTGAGCTGATCAGAATCATATCCGTATCGGGATATTCTTCCATCATTGTCATGATCTCCTCATGGAGATATGTATCATCCATTTCCGTAAAGCTGCGCTCACGAACGTCTGTTTCCTCTGCCTTCAGATTCATCCGCCAGCTGCGGGAAGTGAAGCCGCCGGGAGTCCGTTTGATATCAACCGCCAGAAAGTGTCTGTATTCGGGATTCAGGCCGTAGACGTGTGTCTTTCTGCCAACGGTGTTTCCTTTTTTCTCATTGAGCTGAATTTCACCGTTTTCCTCAAGAGTACGGAAAACATTGATGACGCTTCCATGTGAAAGACCGGTCAGTTTTTCCGCCTGACTCATCGACAGATTACACGCAGAATAGAAACATTTTCTGACAGCCTGGATATTGCCGCTTTTCAGATCACTTGTGCTTGCCATGTTTATATCTTAATGATCCTGCGGCTTTCCGTCAATAAAAAGTCATAATATGACAAAATAAAACATGGTTTGTTCATCTGCCATAACCGACAGGGAGAGGATGATCAGCTGACAATAAAAGCTTCCGGCTGATCCGGAAGCGGGAATATATGTTAAGAATTTGGGTTTTCGGTTTCAGGCGGATTATATTCTGCCAGACCGAGTTCGATATACAGCCAGTAGAATTCATCATACAGTCCGCATACGGCATCCATTCCGAGATTCGGCGCAAATGCTTTCTGGACGACAAGTCCCCATGATCCGTATTTCTCATACAGCTGCTCCGGTGTGGGGCCGTCTTCGTTTCCGTATGTTTCGAGGTTGCTCTGCTTCAGATTTTCCAGTGCTTCAGGATTATCGTCGTATGCCTCCATACGCAGTCTGTTTCTTTCGGCAGAAACAGCTCTTGCGATTTCCTCGGTGGTAGCGCCTTCTTCTCTCATTTCGAAGATGATATCCGTCATGGAAACCATCGACATATGATATTCATACCGGTTTTGTTTTGCCTCTTCAACAAATTCCTTGTCATGCCAGTCGAATTCAGCGTAGGACCCGAGTCGGGGTGAGTCAGGATCAGGGGCGAAACCGTATACTGCCTCAGGATCAACGACGATATCCTTCATCGCGTTGGGATTGTCCCTGGGATCATTTTCATACTGGAAAGGTGCGTCTTCCGGAGTTTCTTCTTTTTCGGTCTCTTCGGTTTCTGTTGTTTCTTTGGTTTCTTCTGCTTCAGCGGTCTCTTCGGTTATTTCCGTTTCTGAAGCCGGAACAGATCCGACGGGTTTCTGACATCCGCATAATGTGATCAAAACGAAACCGGACAGCAAATAACTGATATACTTTGCATCCTTTTTCATATTCTTGCCTCATTTCTGCAACAACGGGATTATACAATGAAATATCTGTTTTTGTCCCGGAGGGTAGGAATAAATGTATGGGATGTTATACTTTAAGTAAGAAAGAATTGTATGAAACGGAAGCTGTCAAAAAAAGAACTGCGCGAATTTACCGATATCCTGGAGCCGTATCTTTCCGATCCGAAGGTCAAAGAGATGAGGAATTACTGTGCGCACGGCAGAATCAGTGTGCTTCAGCACAGTATGAATGTGGCGCGTACTGCCTACCGTCTTGACCGTCTTTTCGGGAAAAAGACTGATCTGAATGTTCTTCTTCCGGGAGCGATTCTTCATGATTTCTATTTATATGACTGGCACGACAAGCCACTGAGCATACATATATTCCGGATGCACGGCTATACGCATCCTTCTGCAGCATGTGAGAATGCCGCGAAGTTTTTTCATGCGGATGAAAAAGTTCAGGAAGTCATCCGCTGTCATATGTGGCCGCTGACTCTCCGCAGCATTCCGAGACACCGTGAGGCTGTTCTTGTATGCATTGCGGATAAACTGTGCGCACTACAGGAGACACTGCAAAGATGATCGCAAAATACATGATTTACTATACTGTGATGGCATTTATCGGATACATCTATGAATGTACTGCCATGACACTCTGGCTGGGCAGATGGGACAACAGAGGTTTTCTGTATGGTCCGGTGATTCCGATTTACGGCATCGGTTCACTGGTTGGTTCGATTCTGTTTATCAAATACCTTCCTGATCCTTCACCGCTGCTGGTTTTTCTGGCGGGGATGATGGGTTCTGCCGTTCTTGAATACCCCGTTCATTACCTGATTGAAAAATATCTTCATACATCATACTGGGATTATTCCCGCTCACCGCTGAATCTGCACGGAAGAATCTGCCTGCCTGCAGCTGTCGGCTTCGGGATTTCGGCACTGATTATTGTCCATGTGATCAATCCGCTTCTGATTCCGTGGATTGAAAGTCTGCCGGACAGACTGGTCAATACAATGGCTGTGCTGTCAGGTGTGATTCTGATTCTGGATATTCTCTATTCCCTGAAGGGACTTAAATCCGGAAACCCCCGGCTGGATGCGGCGGAAGAAAAGATTGACCGCACAATGACCACCTTTGCGGGCAGATATCTGAAAGAACATGAAGGTCTGCACAATCTCTTTTTCGCGGCAGTTGACTGGATCTGTTCTGTATTCGGCAGAAATCCCGAGTCGTAAGAACAGAACTGAGGAAGATATCTGCTTCCGGACAATATGATTACCAGCAGTTTATTAAAGACC
>CACXDM010000081.1 GCA_902766435.1 uncultured Erysipelotrichaceae bacterium
ACACCTTTCGGAAACATCTTCTTCCTTGTGACAGTCAGGGAGATTCCGTAACGTTTTTCCACTGTCTTTACTGCTTCCTTAACATCAGAGGACGCATTGCCTCTTTTAAGCAGACCAATAACCGAAAACATCACATTCCTCCTGAACACCGTTATTTATCTTCCGATAGATCATATACAAACACTTCATGAATTTCTTCATCATACCCTTCATAAAACCCTTTCGGCATGCCGGCCACAATTCTGGCTCCTCTGTTATACAGGAGAAGAAACTGCCTGTGTTCCTGATCAAACGTCAGACCTTCGATCTCTCCCTGCCGGATCACATCATCAAATGTCTTTACCGGTACTGCTGTTCCGGTTTCACTGTTTTCAGGAATATCAATCCGGTACATGTGATCCGGAGAATCATTGTCTGCGCCTCCGTCATCACTTGTCACATACAGATTTCCTTCAAAGTACGCAATACCCTGTATCCACTTTGGACAATTACCGACTTTCAGCTTTCCTTTGTAATCCCCTGTATCAAGATCATACATATACAGATACTCACTGGATTCATCATCGATCCATGAAGTCATATATACCGTCCGGGAATCAGGATCCACGGCAATCCCGCTGCATTCCATCTGTCCTGTGTCTTTGCGGAACGGAAAAACTCTTTTCAGCTTCAGCGTGTCTCCGTCATACACAGCCACCTGTATATTCTTTCCTTCACCATCCATGAAGTATTCCACGCCAAGGTAAAGCTCATTGTCATATACATCGATATCACCGATATGGTTTACTTCCAGTGTATAGCCTTCAAACGGTTCGGTATTCTCTGCGATGACATTCCAGTGACTGTCATATTTTGTCAAGGTCGTTGATCCGCTGACCCAGTAATATCCTTCTTCCGTACAGATACCCTGTCTTCCGGATACTGGATGAACTTCCTTCAGATCATAGCTGTAAACAGGTTTTATTTCACTGCATCCCGACATGAAAATCAATGCCGTCAGACTCATCAGAATCATACTTACTCTCTGCATTTCCGGTCCCTCTCAGATCAAGTTATCATTCGATCTTAATTATACAGAATATCCTCTTTTCCGATTACACCGGATAACAAAGCGCATAAGCCTTCAATAAACAATACCACCGGTATACTGATAAAAGATGACGATATTCTAATAATGAAGAAACATACAGGATGGGAGAATACCAATGGAAAAACTGACACTTCGGGACAAACCGGCAATGGACCGCACATTGCTGGCAAACGAAAGAACCTTTCTTGCTTATCTGCGGACATTTATCGGACTGATCGGAACCGGGTTTGCCCTATGGAAGCTGATTGATATCTTCTGGGCAAGAATCATTTCCGTCATTCTTCTCGCAGCTTCGCCGATTGTTCTTTTATACGGAATATACAAATACAGGAAAACCGGCAGGGAGCTTCAGGATATTATTGAAAGCTCTGAAGAATAGTGTTATTTCAGACAGCTTTCTGCATTGCTGTTTCCAAAGAAAAAGTGAAGACCATGATCAAAAGCAAGGGGTATTAGCGGTGATAATTTCGATAACAGATGCACTTATTCAGCGGCGAACCGCTTTTTTTCGTTTTCACAGCTGATTAAAAAATTATTTTGAAATCCAGTTCCCCAATAAAAAAAGGATTATTTCAATCCTTTCTGTCACTTCTCAGTTTTCCGGACCGGGAGTGATTTCCATTCTTCTGGGATTCGTGATCGTAATCAGTTCTCCGTCGAAGTAATTGTCCGTGAGTTCAAACGGTACACTGTCCACATTCCACATGATTCTCTGATGCATCAGAGCAATATGGTCTGTTCCGTAAAAGGGCACAAGATCTTCATTCGGCAGACATGCCTGCAGTTCGGAATACCCGTCTGTTTTATGAATGCCCATGTCGTTAACATACTCGTCCAGTGAGCTCTCAAGCCTCGTGACATCCACGACCGGCAGCAGTTTCTGGGCAAGATAGGCTTTTGTCACACAGATTAACCGTTCGTTCCCATATTTCAGACGGATAATCTCGTGAATAAACTGTTCATCTTCTGTTTTCAGAATCCCGGCTATTTCCGGAATTTCTTTTCCTTTTCTGATTTTATAGGATACAAGTTCCGTCCGCGGAGTCATTCCCGTTTTAAGGATAATCTGATTGATTCCTTCCTTCTGCATCTGTGACGACTGCACTGCAACCTTGTAATCCTTACATGCAAAGGTGCCGTATCCCGGTACGCGGCGGATGTATCCCTGCTGCGCCAGAAGTGTCATAGCCTTGTTTACCGTCATATGCGATGCGCCGAACATGGAAATAATTTCGGGTTCCTGCGGAAGGGGCTCATCGGCCTTGATTTCACCTTCACGAATTTGCTTTCTGAAGAAGTGGTAAATATCTTTGTATTTCGGTTCTTTCCCCATAAATATATACCTTTGGATAAATTATATCATAGCGCGGTATTAGAGTGGAAAAGATATATTTAGTTAATAGTATTCTCATTCTGTTCTTTCAGCAGCCGGTACATTTTTTCCGTGCTTTCCTTTAATTCACGGAAGCCGGTCAGGGCAAGAATCTGTTCATAACAGACTTCTGTACGCTTTTCATCTTTCTTTTCCGCATAGTATGGCATGGCTCGGCTGTAAAAGGCTGCTTTCTGCGTATTGTTTACACGGAGTCCGGGCATTGCATCAAACGCTTTGTCCGCTTCCTTTTTCCGGTTAAGGAGCACCGCTTCCGTGAATGCAAGATACTGTAAATTGTAATCCGAAAGATTTACACGGGTATTTCTGTCCCTCAGCAATTCCTCAAATTCATCATATCTGCCTTCCATCAACAGGCGGGACAGCCGGTCGGAAAGTGCTTTTACTGTCTGTCTTTGACGGTATTGAAAATACATCAGCGCTGCACCCGCAGCCAGAATCAGGACAATCACAACCGGATTCATGACATTACCTCCCTGTATGCTTTCCGCCCGTATGCAACGGCAGAATGTCCTTTCGCCGCTTTCAGTCCGCCATTGCCATATAAGACAATTCCGTCTTCCTCCGCTGTATATTCACGAAGAACATTGCCGAAAACATCTTCCGTATGACCGAGAACCTGACCTTTGACAATCTCTTCCCCCGGTTTGACGTCTCCGTACCACAGTCCGTCTTCCTCAAACGTAAGATAACGGGCGCTGCGGATGATTTCCTTCTTACATGTTTCATAACGTCCGCAGGAAAGAATTCCCAGAGCATCCGCCGCAAGCCGGATGTCTTTTTCAAATGCCTGAATCCACTCTTCTTCACAAAGACTTCCGAAACCTCTTTCCAGCAGTAATCCGGGAATATTCATGACATGAGCCGCGTAGGAAAAGTGTCCCTTCCTGTTTTCGGAAGCCACAAGCCACGGTATATCCAGCTTTTCTGCCACAGCCAGACTTTCTTCCGTTACGGAGAGAGCCGGATAAAACAGACAGGGTGTCAGGGGTTCGGAAATACCGCCACTGTGCAGATCGAGAATAAAATCAACTTTGGGAAAGATCTCATTGATGAAGAATGATGAAATACTGTCCGTAACCGGTTTATCCGCAGAAGGATAATCCGCATTCAGATTGCCGTTGTCTTCCGGAATCTTCGCATTGTATCCGCTTTGAAACCCGCTGATATTCACACAAGGCATCAGAATCATATTTCCCTTCATCACTTCCGGATCGGCTGACTTTCCGGTTCTGATGACTGCCGGTGTCCCGGAGTATTCACCGCTGTGGATCTGGGCGGTGATCAGAAGTGTCTTTCCTTCTTCCCTTCCGGCAATCAGACAAGCCGGCATCGGATATGTATCCGGACCGAGATAAACTTTTTTCTTTGTTCCGTTTTCCACACGGATTCCCTGTATTTCCAGCATTTGGCAAACCTCAGTAAATATAACTTTCCATTTCCCGATGGAAATCCGGATCTGCGCTTTTTTCACAGTCCGTCCCTTGATCAAGAGAGATTCTTCTTGCGCTGACCTGCAGAGGCACGATGTACTGAATAAAAGCAAACAGCGGATCATTGTTGAACGGCCATACAAAGCAGTCAAAACCATCTGTCCGCTCATCTGTAATGAATATCACATGCGCGTGTTTTTTCTTCTGAAGATAACGCATAAGTCTGCGCAGACGGTCTCTGTGTTCACCCGGCATATCCAAAGCAAAGAGATATGTATTCTCATCAACCGCATGATAGATGCCATGCATGAACTCTTCCATTTCATAACCGGCGACACTGCACCGCATACCTTCCAGCAGTTTCAAAGCACCTTCATACACCGCTCCAAGATTGGCGGAATGACCGACAACGATTACCCGTTCTGCCGGCTTCAGTTTCTCTGAATGATCTGTATACCACGCTTCAAATGCTTCCTGTATATCACCGATACTGCCGCTTTCCGCCAACATTCTTTGAATATACTCTTCCGTATTCTCTTTTCCCGATAAGGCGCAGGCAAACAGCACCAGCAGTACTACAGAACCGAAATATCCTTTTGTTTTAGGACCGACATTCTCTTCACCGATATCCAGATAGATACCTGCATCTGCCTGCTGAAAAACAGGGGAATTCTCTGCGGCGCTTAATGCCAGCACAGCCGCGCCGTGTTCTTTTGCATACCGCATTGCTTTAACGGTGGACGCGCTTTGTCCGGCCTGGGAAATACCGATGACAAGCGTATGTTCATCAACAACTGCGCTTCTGTCCGCAAAAGGTACGGGATATACAGCATTTACACGGATCCCGAGTATTTCCTGCATGGGATACGCTGCCGATAACGCTGCGTGATAACTCGTACCGGACCCGCACAGGATGATTTCATGTATCTCTTTCCCTTCCACTTCCTGCAGCGCTTCATGGAGAAGAATATCTCTCCGCAGGACAATCCGGCTGACTGCTTCCGGTGTTTCATGAATGTATTCCAGCATTCCCATCATTCTTTCCTCCTGATGTTTTCCTGCATCCACGACAATGCTTCATGCATGTCCTTTTCAATGCGCAGAGCCATTTTTTTATCCTTTTCCGAAGCCGGATTGACGGATGGTATCATGATCACCTCACAGCCCGCCCTGTAAGCCGCTTCCACCCCGAAACCGGTATCTTCGATGACCAGCATTTCCCCTGTTTCCGCATTCAGCAGCTGCGCCATTTTCAGGTAGATCTCCGGATCCGGTTTTTTCTTTTCCACTTCATTCCCGCAGATACTGAAAGAGACATCATTCCATACACGGTTTTTGATCAGCCGTTCTTCCGTCAGACTGCGGTCTGTTGTTGTGGCAATGCATATTATGAAGCCTTGTTCTTTCAGCCGGGAAAACATTTCTCTGACCCCCGGCATCAGAGATGTGTGTTCCCTGATATAGGGAAGTCCGATTCTGCGCACCTCCGCCAGCATCTCATCTTTTTCTTCCTCCGACACGCCTTCCAGCTGTCTGTCCATAACAGCCCGCAGAGCAGGTCCGCTGATCCCGACAACTTCATCATGGCAGAAAGACGGATGACCGTACTTCATGCCGATCTGTTTCCAGATTTTCCCCCAGATGAATTCTGTATCCAGCAGTGTTCCGTCTACGTCAAACACAATATATTTCTTCTCTTTCATATGCATCCTTCCTGTAAAGAACCGTTTCTGTTCCGGTGTACCGTATCCGCGATGTCATATCTTCTGTAGTAGAAGAAGGAAAGCAGCAGACGGATCCACTGATCAATATTGAATACCCACCAGACAGCGTATATGCTCAGATGCAGAACACTTCCGAACAGAAGCACCAGCGGCACACGCACCACCCACAGACCAATCAGATTCGTAAACATGGTTGTCTGCGTATGACCGGCAGTACGGATATATCCGATCTCGATTTTCTGACGGTGCTGGGGATACTGTGACCAGATCATCACATGCATATAACCCGCAGCGATGGAAATCAGTTCCGGCTTGTCCGTCATCAGAGACAAAGTGGCTTTTGTAAAGAAAGTCAGAAACAACATTGTAATAACCGTGATGATCCCGCAGAAATGACATAGTCTCTTAAACGAAAGTTCATAGTTTTTCTCATCCCGCGCACCGATGGCATTGGAAGAAAGAGACATGGCGGCAGTCATGAATCCGGCCGACATCATATTGCAGAAACCCTCTCCTTCAAGACCGATCTGGTAAGCAGCGTAATAGTTCTGACCATAGGAGAGTATGACCGCGCTGATCACAATGTTTGCCAGCTGCCAGAAAGAGTCTTCCAGAGCGGCAGGAATACCGCTGGAAAGCATTTCCCGGATATCTTCCTTCAGCGGCAGTTTCAGGAAGTTCCTTTCACAATGCGCAAATGGTCCGTTTTTGCCATACAGAAGAAACAACCCGGAAAGCGCCATGATGACAAAAGAGAGATTCTGGGAAATCACCGCGCCGTCGATTCCCATAGCCGGAATGAAACGGAAACCGAAGATCAGAACATATCCGAAAACAATGTTTACCAGGTTGCCGAGCGCGGCAATGACCATCGGTGTCCGCGTATTTCCGTTTGCCTGAAACGCCGCGGCGTTCAGATGAATCACCGCAAGCAGAGGAAAGAAGAAGACCATATCCCTCATCAGTTCTGTTCCGTTATCCAGAAGACTGACTTCACTCGTCATGGATTCCAGGAGAAACCGTGCGTTAAAGAAGATCAGAACTGAAGCAAGCAGTGATAACGGCAGAAAAAGAAAATAACTCTCCTGCTGCAGACGCGCGCACTTCTTTGTGTCTCCCTGCCCGAAACGTTTGGCAGCTGCGATCATCGTACCGACCGACAGACCTTTGAATACAGAGTAGTAAATACCGTATATACGGCGGGTTATCCCGTAGGCATTAATCTCAAATACAGACAGACGTCCGATGTATGCCGTCAATATCATTGTGGATAATGTCATCAGCGCATTTTCCAGAATCACCGGAATCAGAATGCTCAGAATCTTCCGGTCAGTCGAAGTATTTGTCTTTACCATATTCATCCGTCCTTTCCGCATTGATGCAAGCAGCCTGCAAAAGGGGAAATGCAGGCTGCTTATAATTCAGTATTTTTCCGGTCCGTAAGAATTAATAGTTAAACTTCCACATGTATTTCCGCCATGATAACGGATGCTGACGACGGTCAGCGAGCAGATGGTTGTAAACATTGAGCAGTTCACTGTAGAAACTGTGATCGAAGTATTCACTGACTTCTCCCAGTTCCTTCATACCGTAGTCATAACCGTCAATGATGGTTGTGTGTGCATTGAACTTGCTGAGG
>CACXDM010000082.1 GCA_902766435.1 uncultured Erysipelotrichaceae bacterium
ATGAGGTCAATACAGGGCGATTATTTCACATCAGAAGAAAAGAAGCAATCTGCATGGCTGTTACAGAAACCTTTCTGTAGTTGATGACATGTCAGACGTGACCGGCTTTGCCTGAAACAGTCCCAGATGTTTTGTTTACTCAGACTGTCCGATCGTTCTGGAACATATGTAACATATACCTTCCTGCATGGCATAAACCATGTGAAAGCATGATCCAAACTTCAATAATCTTGTGAGTTTGAAGTGTACAAGGGACTGAATTCGGTCCGGTATACAGGCAAAACCACTTAGGGTATTGCATCGCGGACATATTGTTATTGACACTCCAGAACTGTATAAATTGATTAAAGAATATAACTATGATTGGAAATGAATATTTGATACCAGATCCGGATTTTGATGAGTGGGTCGGTACTTTTATTGGAATAGAAGATGCGCCAGTTCTAAAATATGATCTTCGGAAAATACTTCACTATATGCAAGAACATCAAAAAAAAGACACAGATTTAACTGAACAAGAGATAGAAATGTTCAGAATTTCTGGAAGGTAAAGATTGTAAAACAATTCTGGCAAAGAATGGAGTAGATAAGAATTAATTGAAAGCACTCTCCGGAGTGTTTTCTTTTTGGAGGGAAAGATGGAAAAATACATTCAAATAGACTTTTCTTCATTCGAAGACAAGTTAAATGAATACATTGCAACGTTAGAAAAAGCCAAGTCTATTGCGGAAGACTTGGCAGATGAACTGTATCTCCTTTCGACAAATCTGGGTTTTAATCCCGGATTTGCCATCATTATACTATGGCTGGCATATGTCCCTCAACAAAAATGTTGGCAAATCTGGGAAATGATTCGAGATTTGCCAATACTTTGCTTATTCTGAAACTGATGACAAAAGACTTTGGATCATAATTCAGTTGAGACAGTTGAAAATACCGAAACATAAAAAACAGTTGGAGGAATATCATAGGCGATAACCTTTCAACTGAGTAATCAGAAAGGGTAAATTGACGAGTGAGCAACGGGACAGGCTTTATCTGAAACGGTTACGGATGTTTTGTTTACTCAGACTGTCCGGCCATGCCGGAACATATGTAACATATATCTTCCCGGGCGAAATTATTTAATGATTTCGATAACATTGTCAATTTTGCCATATCAATATGATTCTGACAGTATTTCCGGCATTCCTTTTTGTCGCTGAGATGGCTTTAATGCTGACTGCAGCCTTGGTGTTTTTCCGGGACAGTGAATTCTTTTCATCATGAGTGTTCTGATGATCCCGGTGTCAGATTGACTGCTGTCAGGACGGCTTAAGAAGCCGGTTCACTTTCCGGCTTCTTACACATTGGAGGTCTGGATGCCCATAGTGTTTGCTGAACAGGCTGTGACTTTGAATTCCCGTGGATTATCCCTCTGCTTCGATATGCTAAAATAGCTGTATTCAGGACAGAGAAAGAGGGTGCTCAGAGATGATAATCAAATATATACCGGAAGACTTTATTGTTCAGGAAGTACTGGTGACAGACCATACACCTCATTATGCGGGACAGCCGTATATTCTTTTATGCCTTGATAAGAAAGGCTTTTCCACATTTGACGCCATTCATGAAATCGAGACCTGGTTCGGTATCACGGATACAGCGGCAGCAGGGCTGAAGGACAGTGACGGAGTTACTTCTCAGAAGCTGAGTGTTCCCGCCCGTTACAGAGACATGCTGGACCGTCTGGATACATTCAATCAGGAAAACACAGGTGAGAATAAATTTCTTCATCTGACATTTCTCGGTTATATCAATGAGCCTCTGAAACCTGCCCGTCTGGAAGGAAATGTATTCCGGCTGAGGCTGCGTGGGATGGATCAGGATAAGGCAGAGAACTGGCTGAGCAGACAGATCTATACGCTTGTCTATCCGAATTATTATGACAAACAGCGTTTCGGCATGCCGGGTCATAAGAAACAGACGCATCTCATCGGCGAGGCACTGTACAACAAAGACTATCAGAAAGCTTATGAATATCTTCTGGAATCGGGAACCAGAGAGGCATCTCTTCCGTTTAACGGAGATTATGAAGCATTCTTTAATCAGATTGATAAGCAGATCCGCGGATTCTATGATTCTGCCGTATATTCTTCTTACTTCAATCAGAGACTCGGAGATCTTCTGGAAGAAGGAGGGCCGGTCTGTACAGTGGAGGATGAAGGCATTTCATTCCGCATGCCGAAAGAGAAACGCACCATGGCTGCACTGATGACAGAAGATTTCCCGGAGGAGAAGATCGGAACCTTCCGTGTGATGACTCTCGAACAGAAAGTTCCGCGGAAGCTGCTGGTAACGACAAACGTGAATTTTCTCAGCTGTGGTGAAGATGAATTTCATCCTGGGAAAGCGGTGCTGACAGTATCGTTCTTCCTGCCGATGGGGGCATATGCCACAATGGCAATGAAGCAGCTTGATCTTTTTCTTTGATGTGATCCGGTATGACAGTATTTTGTGATGATGGAAAATGAATGCTTGACAGGCCTTGGTATGAAAAAGGAGGCAGTATGAAAAGACTGTTGAAATATATGCTTTTGACCGCAGTGGTCTTCGGACTGTTACCGGCAGGAAATATTCATGCGGACTCAGAAGAGAACATACATTATCTCGGATTTGCGTCAGATCTTCACGATACGCCGGATGTACTTGAAGACGCACTGAATCAGCTGCCTGAGGAACCGGAATACTTCTCTTTGATCGGTGATATGGCCGGAGGCAGGGGGAATATGAGACCGGAGTATTCTTCATCGGAAGTGACCGGCAGAGTAACTTCGGTACTTCCGAATCTGAATCCGGGAAGGGGTAACGTTTCGATTATCTGGGCGGATCATGATCAGAATGCAGTGGATGATGCCGGTGTTTTTAAATGTGTGGGAGAGCCGCAGGGCTATCTTTCCGAAGAAATCTATGAAGGAAAGAACGATGATGGTTCAACTGCTTATTATATTTACGGCATCGGTTTCTATCATATGAAAAACGGCGGACCTGACAGCAGAGACGCTGCTGAGGCATTCAAGGAATGGGTAAAGGATAAAGACGTCACGGTTCCGGTTCTTGTGCTGTGCCATGTGCCGATGAAAGCCGTGAGAGGAGATAATCTCGGCGCATCTAACTGGAACGAAGCGCTGAATTATGCCGCAACCGGAATTGAGGGGATTACATCGGAAGACGCTGATGAAGCAGAGATTATCCGGAATGTCATTTTCCTCTCCGGTCACAATCATACTGTTGATCCGAAGGAGTATATTCACGAAGCAGGATCAGCCATGAGCATTCAGATTGATACGAATCTCGTCAGCGGAATAAGCGGAAAGATTACGGAAACGGAAGCGTATGACGAAGAAATTGCGGCGGAGCAGGAAGAAGGCGGTAATGAAGATGAGGATGATCCGATTCTTGGCGCAGGTCCTCCGAAACCCAATGTAAAGGCACAGGGTATCACTTCGCCGATTTACTATACATCGCTGACTGCCGGTTATCTGAAGACAAGCGGAAACGTCAGTCTGATCACGATATCAGATCAGACAATCACATTGGATAAATACAATGGTCAGGGTGAAACGGAACTCGGGGTAAATGATGCAGGTGATCCGGTTTCCGGTCCGCTGGAGATTGAACGCATTAAATGGGGTGAACCTGAATATACATGGAGTGATGACTGCGCTGAAGTGACAGCAGTCAGATCACTTGTGAACAACCCTTCCTATACGGAAGAGGAAACAGTGAAAACAACTTCCGAAATCACAAAGGAACCGACCTGTACGGAAGAAGGGGAACGCACCTGTACGGCCGTCTTTCAGAATGAGGCATTCACCACACAGAC
>CACXDM010000083.1 GCA_902766435.1 uncultured Erysipelotrichaceae bacterium
ATTTCGCCCGATGATGATCATCGGTTTACCGCTGTATTTCGCCCGGTATTCCAACCGGTTTGCCGTTATATATCAGTCGTATCCGCTGTGCGGTACGGCGTTGTTTTCCTTCGGCCATGATGGAGTATATGCCTGAAGAATTACCCTGTCAACAGGAAATTTGAAAAAAACCGATGTAAACGGATACATCAGTTCATTTCTTTTCTGTTGTCTCTGTTTCCGCAGGATCCGGTCTCTTATCCGTAAGAATGATATAGATTCCGCCGGCACAGGCGGCACACACAAAGAACTTATTGACTACACTGAGCGGTGTTGTAAGTGTAATGACCAGCGCAGCTGCGAGAAGCAGTACATAGAGATATTTTTTCTTACCCATAATTGTTCCTCCGAAACACGGAAGTAATTATAATTCATGACTTTGGTGATTCCAAGCAGTTATGGAAAACAAAATCAATCTTGTGTATAATATCATCTGCACACGTCCTCGTAGCTCAGCCGGATAGAGCGTCCGCCTCCTAAGCGGAAGGCCGTGGGTTCGAATCCCGCCGAGGACGCCTGATCTGCAGCGGATGTCTTCTTAACTAGACATCCGTCTTTTTTCTGCCTGCAGTTCCGTTACCGGCTGTTTATAAATCGATATTCACTTAGAAAACAGTCAATAAAACAGCCGGCACAGGATTATAATGAGCCTATACAGACAGGCGGTGTCAGAATGGGTTTTATTTCTGTGAGGAAAACAAGTGAAAAATAGAGAATTACAGAACGGGTTGTTCGTCAATACTGCGCGGACGGACGTGTTCCGGGCGCCTTTATTACGGGCAAGACATGGATTATTCCGGATACTGCGGAAAAGCCCGAAAGAAAACCGAGAAAGCGGTCAGTTCCCAAAGATCTTCCCGGCAGACTGATTTTTGAGAAAGAAAACGGAATTTCCGGCGGCATATATCATAAAGTGCAGATCGAATTCACATACAGTTCCAATCACATGGAAGGCAGCCGGTTATCCCTTGAACAGACCAGGTATATCTTTGAAACAAATACAATTGATTCACCGGACAGACCAGTAAATGTGGACGATATTCTCGAGACCCTAAATCATTTCCGCTGCATTGATCTGATCATCGATCAGGCAAGACGGCCTCTCACGGAAACAATGATCAGGCAGCTTCATCTTGTCCTGAAAAACGGGACAGCTGACAGTAGAAAAAAACGGTTTTCCGCAGGCGACTATAAGAAACTGGCAAACGAAGTTGACGGCAGAGAAACCGCACCACCTGATGAAGTACCGTCAAAGATAAAAGAACTGCTTTCAGACTACAGAAATCATGAAACAGTTACTCTTGACGACCTTCTTGATTTTCATTACCGGTTTGAGTCAATTCATCCGTTCCAGGATGGAAACGGACGTGTGGGAAGACTGATTCTCTTTAAAGAATGTCTTCGAAATGGAATCGTTCCGTTCATCATCGAAGATGACATAAAGATGTATTATTACCGTGGGCTCAATGAATGGAGAAGGGAAAAAGAGTATCTTCGGGATACATGTCTCGCTTCCCAGGACCGTTTCAAAACATACCTGGATTACTTAGGGATTACATACTGACAGGAATCCGTGTAATATCGGAAGTCTGCAGGACACATAAGATTTTACGGTACCGGAATGGTACCTTTTATTACTCGACTATTTCGATTCTCCCCTCCACGTGCGCGTCCAGTCCGGGATGGGTTGAAAAATACTCTTCAATGACATTGTTCTGGGAACTCATGACTATGCGCGGTCTCATATTCTGAACAACCTCCGCCAGAGGAACACCCATGAATTCGTCAAAACTCATGAAATGATAGTGCTGAAGCGCGATCCTCAGATGCATGTCATCTGTGATGTCTTTTCCGTTAAACCTGAATTCCTCCAGAGTACGGGTGCTTCTGCGGTATTTGATCCGGACGCCTCTTGACATCTGATAGAATTCCGTATGACCTTCCCATGCCTCATCCCTGAGAAGATGCAGTACTATTCTTCTGAACTGTTCTCCGGTCACTTCGACCATATGAACATCATCATCGAACGGCGTGTTTTCGAGCATATCCTGGTATTCCACGATCGGTCCGAATTCCTGTTTTCTGATGGACCCTGAGCCAAACAGCATGATGTCAAAAGAACTTTCATCCTGCATGATATCCGCATACAGATTACCCAGTTCCGTCTCCTGATTTCTCGCCGGATGGGTCAGTTTCCGCGCCAGTCTTGTCACAACACGCCGGTATTTCGTGTCGGTTTCCGTACGGTACATTTCCAGCATAGTTTCCATGATCTCGTCCTTCGGCGCTGTTTCTTCGTTAATGGGTACATACTGCCATGTGTAGTTTCTGATCTTATTCCGCCATGTATCATATTCGATATCAAAACGGCCGATATGACCCGTACCGGAACCTGCCTGAACAATGGGAATTCCGTTGATGACCTCCGGTTCATTCATTTCGGTATGGGTATGACCGCCGATAATGAGATCCACACCCCACCGCTTATCAATATATTCCGCCAGTTTCCTGTCCTCTTCGATACCGATATGTGTTAAGAGAACCGTCAGATCCGTATCACTTGTCCGGTAGTTGTCACAGATAATACCGACTTCCCTTGCGGCTTCCTCGACGTCAATAAACGTTCCCACCACTTTTTCGGTTTTCGTTGAATCAAGCACTTCTTTTGTGAGTATGCCGATAAACAGAATATTCACCCCGCCTGCCCGGATATTGAGAAACGGCTCAAACAGACGTGCATTGTTGATGGTAATGAACATATTCGCATTGATAATCGGAAACTGCGCGCACTTCTCAAGAAACAGAAGATGCGCCAGCCCGTAGTCCACTTCATGATTGCCGACAGCCGCAACATCCGGATTCAGAATATTGACAAGATCAATCGTTGAAAGTCCCATGTATTCCGAATCAATAATCGATCCTCTGAACATATCCCCTGCCATGGCATAGACAACATGTTCTTCTTCCTTTCTGATCTTGTTTACATAACCTGAAAGACGGACAAGACCGCCTGTTTCAAAACCGTCTTCTGTCTTCGGCAAAAAGTCGCCGTGCATATCGTTCGAATGCAGAAGTGTTATTTTCCTGATTGCCATATCATTTCCAATCCGACAGAGTTTATGTTCTGTCTAAGCTGATTTCATCATAACAAAAAAGGATGCATTCAGAAAATGCCCTCTCCGCAGCTTCTTCGGCCAAATCTGTCTTCGTGAACCTCCCCGCCTAAATGCTTTGCATTATAGACGGGGCTTCCAAGGCACCTGCGGTGCCAAAGACTTCCGTCTGAATACTGATA
>CACXDM010000084.1 GCA_902766435.1 uncultured Erysipelotrichaceae bacterium
GCGGTAATGTATTCCATACAGATCGCAGAAAATGAATTCGCCTCATCCGTTTCTGTACTGGTTAATGATGTGGCACAGAATCAGGCTGAAGAGGGAGACCGGATTATCGTAAGCGCGGCGGAAATCGAAGGATACACATTTGAAAAATGGACAGTGGTCGGAAGTGACGGAACGGAAACAAATGATCTTCCCGGCGAAAAGGATCCTTCCTCACCGGAACTCATATTCGCGATGCCGGCATACGATCTCACACTGAAGGCATACTACACCGCGGCAAAGCCCGCTGAGACAAAAAGCGGAAGCTGGGTGAAAACCAATGGAGTATGGACATATGTTAATCCCGACGGATCTTTAAAGACCGGCTGGCTGAATGACAAGGGAATCTGGTACTACTTCAATGGCGAAGGGACGATGGTTACCGGCTGGCGTAAGATCGGAAATGTCTATTACTTCTTTGATGAAAACGGCGCCATGCTTACGGGCTGGCTCAGTCAGAAAGGCACATGGTATTATCTGGCTTCAGACGGCGCGATGGCTGTCGGCTGGCAGACAATCAAAAACAAAAAGTATTACTTCAATGTTTCCGGTGCCATGCATACCGGATGGCTGAAGGATCAGGGGAAATGGTATTGGCTTGATCAAAGCGGGGCTGCTGTTACCGGCTGGCATACAGTCAGCGGAACGGAGTATTTCTTTGATTCCGAAGGTGCCCTGCATACAGGATGGGCCAATGACGGAACAGACTGGTACTGGGTAAACAAAGACGGTTCAAGATATACCGGCTGGCTGAAACAGAACGGACACTGGTATTTCCTCGACAACGAAGGAAGAATGGTGAAGGGCTGGAAGAAGTCCGGAAGTGACTGGTACTATCTGGACCAGAACGGCGCCAATCATACCGGCTGGCTTCAGCTTCAGAATGACTGGTATCTGTTTGACGGAAACGGGATTATGCTTACCGGCTGGCAGAAAAACGGCGGATTCTGGTATTACCTGGATTCTTCCGGCAAAATGCTTAAGGGCTGGAAAGCAATCGGAAATAAATGGTATTATTTCAGCTCCTCCGGTGTGATGACAACCGGCTGGAAGAAAATCAAAGGAAAGTGGTATTACTTCCTGAACAGCGGCACGATGGTATCCGGCTGGCAGAAGATCTCCGGCAGATGGTATTACATGAATACGGACGGGGCAATGCTTACGGGTTGGCAGCAGATTAACGGTAAATGGTACTGTTTTGACGGCTCGGGCGCGCTGATTACCGGCTGGCAGGAAATTGACGGCAAGTGGTACTACCTCAACAGCAACGGCGAACGGGTATCCGGCTGGCAGAAGATTTCCGGCAAATGGTATTACATGAATACCGAAGGCGCCATGGTAACCGGCTGGCAGCAGATCAGCAATAAATGGTATCTGTTTGAGGCATTCGGCGCGATGCTTAAGGGCTGGCAGAAGGTATCGGGCAAGTGGTATTACCTGAACAGCAGCGGCGAAAGACTGAGCGGCTGGCAGAAAATATCCGGCAGCTGGTATTATCTGAATGCCAACGGTGCTATGGTTACCGGCTGGCGGCAGATCAAAAACAACTGGTATTTCTTCAAGGATTCCGGTGCAATGATCACCGGCTGGAAAAAGGATGCGGATAAATGGTATTACCTGGATGAATCTGGCGCGCGGGCGTTTGGATTCCGGAAAATCGGCAGTAATACCTATCACTTTGATACGGACGGTGTGATGAGCACCGGCTGGAAAGAGATCAGCGGAAACCGTTATCTCTTTGATGAAAACGGAATCATGAAAACCGGCTGGTACAAGACCGGGAATAAGTCGTATTACTTTGAGCCAAGCGGCGTTATGGCGACAGGCTGGAGAAGAATCGAAAACAAGTGGTACTATCTGAACACTGACGGAACAATGCAGTCAGCCCAGTGGAAACATATCAACAACAAATGGTATTACCTGACGGAAGACGGTCATGCCTATGAAGGATGGCTGAAGCTTGACGGCAGCTGGTATTATTTCAAACCCGGAAATGCCGAGATGACCATCGGCTGGGCCAGCATCAATAAGAACCAGTACTATTTCAACAAACAGGGTGTAATGGTAACCGGCTGGCAGAGTATCAATGGATGGTCGTTCTATTTCAATTCCGACGGGCAGGTGCAGAATCCGTATGAAGGAGGATATACCAACTGTACCTGGACGGCATGGTATCTTGTCTCAAAGAATATGGGTGTCGCAATGCCGAACTTCGGCAACGCTCAGGACTGGTATTACAATGCGCGGGAATACGGACTGAAGGTGGGAAGCACACCGAAAGTCGGTTCTGTTGCCGTGTATGATTACAACCACGTGGTTTATGTGGATAAGATCTCTGATGACGGAAAGCGGATCTATGTCAAGGAAGGAAACTTCCTCGGGGATTACAATGAACGCTGGATTCCGGCTGTCCGTGATTCACTGATCGGATACATTTATTTCAATTAAACAGAGGAGGTGGCTGAATGAACAGAAAGCATTGGTTCATAACCGCACTTTGTACAGCAGTAATCACCGGTACGGCAGGATGTTCAAAACATGCTTCATCGGCTCCGGAAGAGACTGCTTTTCCTTCCTATGAGGAAAATGAGAATGCCATTGATCTTGCGGAAGACAGCTATCTGATGTATCAGAAAGACAATGTCATGGTCGGATCAACGGCAGTGATTCTGTATCACGAAGATACCGGTGACCGGATTTCCTTCAATATGACAGTACAGAACGGATCCGACGCGGAGATAAAGACAAAGCCGCAGATAGAATCCCTCGTTCTGGAGGGAGAAGCTGTGATAAAGGATATTCAGTGGGCAGAGCCGGAAAAGGAAGTTCTTAAGCCCGGTGAACAGAACGGATATTCTGCGGATCTCTTTCTTGAGAGTACGGCGGAACCGGATCAGCTGATTACGATTTCCGGCATGATTACCGTAAATGATGCGGAGGGTAATCCTCTTTCCGAAATGCAGAACTTCACGGTTGTGCTGAATGAAGAGAAGTATACTCTGGCGCCTGAGGATCTTACGGCTGTGGTTAAGGTCGAAACGGACTTTGCGGTATACGAAGCGCCCGATCAGATCGAAACCTTGGACGGGGAAATGACACAGCTGTATTATATGGTCCAGGATGAAACGGTAAGACATTCGATTTCACCTGATTTCATGTCTGATTTCTTCAGCGTCTACGTCAGGAATCTCAGTGATTACAGTATCTATTTCGGAGGACAGGAAGTTCCTGCCGGAATTACACTTGACGAACTGAATGACGCAATTGCCTCATGGCGGTCAAATCCTGATACAGCCGGTGAATACCTGACCGGTGATTATAAGGAGTCCTTAAGGGAGAAGATGACAATTGACGGAAAGGATGCCCTGCGTGTTGTTTCTGATTATGTCATGCCGGATTCCAGCCAGAGAATATACAGTGATATAACATTTGTGGCTGTCGGGGAAGGAAGAGTTCTTTCCATCGTCAATACCGGATACGAAGAAAAGTACAATATGTTCTCCGAAGCCGTTAAGAAAGTCAGGGAAACAATCACATTCCCTGCATCGGGAGAGTAATGAAAAAAGGTCTGCTGAAAGAACTGATGAAAATCAGTCTGGCTGTATTGATGACAGTCAGACCTTTTTCCGTTTTTGCCGAGGAGGAGACGGAACAGCAGATTCCCGATACGAAGGAGACTGCCGTACCGGAGACAACTGAAGAGCAGAATGTGATCCCGGAGGAAGAACCGGTAATCACGGAAGAAGAGGACAGCACCGTCATTGAAGAAGTCATAGAGGAGAATGAAGCAGAACCGAAAACAGATGAATCTGCCACGGAACCCGAACCGGATACACCGAAAGAGGAAATTCCCGAAGAGTCTGAAGAATACGTTCAGGAGACGGTAACCGAAGTCAATGACGCATATGATGACGTGCTGAGTGAAGATGATCTTGATTTTCCTTCCGTCAGCGGCAGAAGGAAGCTGAAAGCAGCTGCTTCATCGTCCGTTACGGATATTGAGAGTGCCGGGGAAATCGTACAGGAAGGAATCAAAGTACGTACTGCTGAGTTATCCATTTCCATTGAAATCCCTCTGCAGTATGAAGACGCTTCGGAGTTTGATGCGGAAGGCTTCAACAATTCCGCGCTGAAGAGGATGGCCGGAGAGATCATGGATGCGGCGATGGTATATACCGGTGTGCCCAATGAAGGGGATTACATCAAATACCAGTACGGCGGCTATAAGTCCAACATGAGCGGAACGATCCGGAAAAACAGAACGACATTTGTCGTCACATTTGTCGGTACACTGAAATTCACATTTGATTATTACACGGATGCCGCACAGGAAGAAGAGACAGCCAGGCTGATCGATGAGGCACTGGAAGAAATGGATATTGAAAGTCATACGGAGATTGAGAAGATCAGACGGATTTATGATTTTATCTGCACCAATACTTCTTATGACTATGAAAATCTGAATGATGATTCCTATAAGCTGAAATATACCGCTTATGCGGCGATTCATGACCATACTGCCGTCTGTCAGGGCTATGCGGCGCTGTTTTACCGGATGGCGCTTACGGCAGGGCTGGAGGCCCGTGTTTTCAGCGGGACCGGTGGCGGGGATAAGCATGCCTGGAATGCCGTGAAGGTAAATGATCTGTATTATCTGCTTGATTCCACATGGGATTCAAGCCGGACATCCTATGCGTGGTTTCTGAAATCACCGTCTTCCTTCCGGAATCATACAACCGGCAGTGATGACTACAACCAGAGGACACTGAATGACTGTACATTTGCCAATCAGGATTATGTCCCTCTGCAGGGAATAACCGTATCAGATCATTCACTTGTTCTGGACCGGAAAGATGAAACATATGCATTCACTCTGTCATACATGCCGGAAAATGCGACGGTAAAAGACCTGATGATTGAGAATACGGATCCGCAGACTGCCGTATACGAAGACGGAACGCTGAAAATCAAAGGATATGGAGAAACAGTAATCAGTTTTAAGACAGAGGACGGGTATTATACGGAAGAAGTCACGGTTAAAGTCGGAGAGCCGAAAGAACTGACGGTAACCGGAGGAAGCGGATCCGGAACGTATTACCCGGAGCGTGAAATCGAAGTCAGCGCGGATACGCCTTCTGCCGGTGAGCGTTTTGCCTATTGGGATACGGAACTGGAACCTGCCGCAGGGTATACGGTGCAGGATAATCCCTGTGTCTTCAGAATGTCCTTGTCGGATGCTTCGGCAGTAGCTGTATATGAAGACATACCGGCTGAGAAACTGGTTCCCGAATTTACGGAAACCGAACTGAAGCTCGGGACAACACTTAAGACCGATATTACCGTTCTTCCCGCTGAAGCGGTAAAGACGAAACTGCAGTGGTCTTCTTCCGACACCGGAATCGTCGGTGTTCTGGCTGACGGCACAATGAAGGCAGTGGATTTCGGCACGGCAGTAATCACTGCCGAAGCGGACAACAGCGGTGTGTCTGCTGTAATCAAAGTGACGGTTTACTGTGATCCGGGATTGGCAAGTGACGGGAAAGGACTTGTTTACAGAGACAGGTACGGAAAGAAGTCCTGTGACTGCTGGAAACAGGTGAACGGAAGCTGGTATTATTTCGGCGAAGACGGATATGCCGCAGGAGGCTGGCTGTATAACAGCGGTAAATGGTATTATATGAGTCCTTCCGGTGTGATGCAGACAGGCTGGGTGAAGGATCAGAACAGCTGGTATTACTTTCATTCTTCCGGTGCGATGGCAAAAGGCTGGGAAAAGGTATCGGGATCCTGGTATTTCCTGGACCGGAAAGACGGAAAAATGCATACCGGATGGCTTTGGGACAGCGGCAGCTGGTATTGGCTGAAATCATCCGGCGCAATGGCTTACGGATGGCAGAAGATCAATAACCTGTGGTATTATCTGAATTCCTCAGGTGTGATGCAGAACGGCTGGCTAAAACTGTCGGGCAAATGGTACTATCTGAATTCCTCCGGGGCTATGGTTACCGGATGGAAGGAAATCGGCAGTGACTGGTATTACTTTGACTCCTCCGGCGTCATGCAGGCGGGGAAATGGATCGGAAAATACCATGTGGACAGCAGCGGTAAATGGGACGCAACAAGATAACGGAGATCAAGGGCAGCCTGAGGCTGTCCTTCTTTGAAAAAACGATGAAAACTGCATTCTCCGGGAATGACAACAGTGAGGGTTATCTGAGATAATAGAAAAGCTATGAAAAAGACGTATAAGATTGTTGTGGCAGATATAGACCGCACTCTGCGTGACCGGAATGATCAGTTCGGTGATATAAACAGGAAAGCGCTGCAGGAACTTCACAGAAGAGGTGTTCTTCTCGGTCTTGCGTCCGGAAGACCGCTCTGGCAGAGGCTGATGGACCATGCGGAAGAATGGGGTCTCGGGTTTCAGTTTGATTTCATCATCGGTCTGAACGGCGGTGAAATCTATGATGCGGGAAGAGATCAGGTCACAAAGCTGAATCCGCTTCAGCCGGATACAATCAAAGAGATTATTACGAAAATGGAACCGACAAACTGCAATCCGTTCATCTACCGGGAAGGATACATGCTCGCAAGATGGGATGATGAACTGCTTCAGGCAAGCGCCAGACGGAACAATAACGCTTCCAAGATCGTTAAGGATCTGTCGGAGCTGTGGGAGGAACCTGTCGGTAAGATCATGTACAGAACACACTCTGCCGAAGAAATGGATGCAGTGGTTGTCCCGCTCGCAAAATCCATTGAAAATGATGTTTTCTTTTCCTTCAAGACAAGAGTCGATCTTCTCGAATTTCAGGACAGGCGGAATAATAAGGGGAACGCCGTTCTTGAATACTGCCGCGCAAACAATATCGACATGGAAGATGTGATGGCGTTCGGTGATGCCGAGAATGATCTGGAAATGATGAAGATGGCAGGGTACAGTGTCTGTCTGTGCAACGGAATGCAGGAAAACAAGGAAATCGCGGATGCGGTAACCGAGTATCCTGCCGGTGAAGACGGCTTCGGCCGGTGGCTTTTTGAACATTATCTGTAAGGGGAACTGTATTATTGGAGAGAGTTTATGGTTAATTGCAGTAAGTGCGGTTCTGAGCTGAGTGAGGACACACAGTATTGTCCGATCTGCGGTGAACAGCAGTTTCCCGACGAACCGGAAGAAGTGCCGGAACTGCCGATGAAGTGGTACCGTTTTGTGATTCATTTTCAGTTGTTTGCGGCTGCTCTGTTTTCTGCTGCCAACGCGCTGAACTTTTTCAGCGGAAGAGTCTTCGGCATAACGAACAGGGACGGACTGAAGGCAGTATACAGAGTATATCCGGAACTGCAGCCGATCGCGGTGATTACCGGGATTCTGTATATTCTTGCCGGTCTGTTTGCCCTGTATGTCAGAAAACAGCTGGCTGAATACCGAAAAGACGCGCCCATGCTTTACATTATTTCGCTTGGCGTCAGTATTCTTCCGTATCTTGTATTTACGATTGGTGAATCCGTAGTGACGGGAAGCTCGCTTGGCGATATACCGGGGTATGCGGCAGTTGTGATCGTATTGGTGATGCTTTACGCAAATCATCTGTATTTTTCAAAACGGAAACATCTGTTTGTGAACTGAAGGGCTGATTCAGCCCTTTTCTGATGAAAGGAGACGCTGTGAGAAAAGACGGATACTGTTATTATGTCGTTTCGGATATTCATTATCTTTCACCCCGGCTGTATGATCAGGGGTCTGCTTTTTGGGAAATGATGAAGACAAATGACGGAAAACTGACGGAATACGGAGAAGAGATCGTTGATGAATTCATCAGATCGGCACAATGTGAGAGACCTGACGGAGTCATTCTGACGGGAGATCTGACATTCAACGGGGAACTGCAGAGCCTTCTGGATATTACCGGGAAATTCCGTAAACTCAACGATCTCGGAATACCGGTATATATGATCAGCGGGAACCACGATATCGAACACAGGCATGCCTGCAGCTATCACGGTGAAAACAAGGAACCGGCCGAGAAGATCAGTCCGGATGTTTTTCTGAGGCATACCTCTGAATTCGGCAGAGCAGATGCCGTAAAAGATCAGACATCGGGAAGCTATATAGCCCGTCTGCAGGAGAAACTGTACCTGCTTGCGTTTGATGCCAATATGCCGGACAGCCGGGAAGTCATACCCGCTTCCACTCTGAAGTGGGCGGATGAGGAACTCGCAAAGCTTCCCGAAGGTTCTGCGGTGATCGGTCTGACACATCAGAATGTATTGCGGCAGAATAATTTTATGAAACGGGAGATTCTGAACCGGGAAGAGGTAAAGAAACTGTACGGAAAATACGGGATACGGCTGAATCTCAGCGGGCACGCCCATCTTCAGCATATTTCAGAAGAAGACGGTCTGAAGGATATCTGTACGGAATGTCTGATGATCTCTCCGCTGCAGTACGGTGTGCTGAACATTCTGCCGGAAGGATATTCGTATACGGCAAAAAAGCTCGGCATACTTGAAAAGGAGGCGGCTGAACGTCTTGATGAGACGGTGATCCGGATGATCACTCCGGATATTGAA
>CACXDM010000085.1 GCA_902766435.1 uncultured Erysipelotrichaceae bacterium
GTTCTGTGAAAGAATTTTCAGTTGATTTTCGGGACATATAAAGAGATAATCCATTCATGACGAAAAAACGAATCAGAAAAATACTGGCAGTGAGTATTCTTGTCTCACTGTTTCATACAGGAGAAATAAAAGCAGAGGAAGAGCCGGACTATTCCGATTCTTCATACTGGACTGCCAAGTGCAGCAGTTCCGAGATCCAGTCGGCAGGGGATTATGCGGCGTGTGAAGCGTACCGTGAGTATATGGCCTCGCAGTCTGATGATCTGGCTAAACAGCTGGAAGAAGTGGAAAAGGAACGGCAGGAGATAGCGGACCATCTTTCCGAGTATGCAGGACAGCCGGAGGAATACCAGAAAGAAGCTGATGCCCTGATTCCCGAGATTGAAGCACTGGATCAATCCATTATTGAAAATGAAGCTGCAGTTGCGGAAATGCAGGAACAGATTGAAGCCAAGCAGACAGAGATTGATGAGAAACAGCAGAAGACCGATGAGATCATGCTGAAGATCAGGGACCGTATGGTCAGCGGCCAGAGAACGATGCGTACAAATACGATGATCGATATATTAATGGGCGCTAAGAGTCTGAATGATTTCATCCGTATCCTGAATGGTGTTTCCGCGATCACGCAGTATGACAACGCGACAAATGAGGAGATATTTCAGCTGATGGATGAACTGTCTGCCGATAAGGAAGAACTCATCGCGGCCCAGCAGGAACTGGAGACACGCTCCCAGGAACTTGTCAATCAGAGAAAGGAACTGGAACAGAAACAGGAAACCGCTCTGGTAAACAAATACAAATCACAGGTTATTATCGAGGAATATGAAAAACAGGCGGCGGAACTGGAAGCCAACTATGAAGCTACGGCGGCTGAGATTGAAGAAGTGCAGTCATCCATGAACGGCATTTCCGATGAGCTGGACAATGTCCCGGATACCGTACTGAATCCGCCCACTCCCGAGCCGACTCCGACTCCCACACCGGAGCCAACTCCCACACCTGAAGCGACGGAAACGCTGGCAGACCCGGATAATCCGGCTGAAACGGAAAAACCGGAAACAACAGCGGATCCTGAAGGTACCGCTGATCCTGAAAGCACGGCTGATCCGGAAGCCTCTCCCGCACCGACGGAGGCTCCTGCCGAGACACCGAATCCCTTAACCACAACCGGGTGGACCTATCCTGTTCCGGGTGCTGTCAGAAGCGCGGGTACGTGGTATTACAACAGCGGCGGTGTTCATCTCGGATATGACTTTGCCATATCACCGGGATCTGCGATCTATGCGGCAGGAAACGGTGTTATTCTCCGAAGCGCGGATGCCTGTCCGACATACGGAGGTCTTGGCAGCGGATGCGGTTATCCCGGCTCCTACGGCGGAGGAAATCAGGTTTATCTTCTGACCAAGATCAACGGCAGTCTCTATGCCGTGAAATATCTGCATATGATGAGCGGTTCACCGATCGCTCAGGGTACGATTGTTACGGCAGGTACACAGATCGGAAAAGTAGGCAGTTCCGGCAACAGCAGCGGACCGCACTGCCATATTGAGATTTTCTGGCTTGGTTCGGCTGACAATTTCTCAAACTACGCAAAGACATGGAATCTGGATCTGGCGTTTGGCTGCGGCTGGGGGTATTCCGCTCTCAGCAGGCTGTGTGAAAACGGCGTAGGCGCGCCATGCCGGATCAGACCTGAAACGATTTTCGGATATTGATCAAGAGCCGGGTAATCCGGCTCTTAAAGGAATGTATGAAACAGTTATTTCATTCTTTACTGCAGATACTGCTTCTGGCCGCGGTCATGCTCGGGGTCATTTTGATCGTTCCCGCTAAGAGATGGCTGCGGGAAAAACGGGAAGAGACAGTTGTACAGGAGGAACCGGTTCCGGAGGAAACACCTGAGGAAACGGAAGCAGCGGAAGAAGAGCCGGTATCCGATGAACTGAAGTATGTATACCGTGAGATGCTTGATGAAGAGCAGAAGACTGTGTATCAGGATGCGTATGAAGCGGCTTTGGAAGCGCGGCGTTCCTTTACCCCGTCTGTTCTGCTTCCCTCGGAAGAGATCAAACCGGTTCTTGAGGCGCTTAACTATGATCACGCGGAACTGTTCTGGCTCGATATCTCATTCAGCTATATGTATGACGATGAAGGATTATGTCATGAGATCATGCTGGACTATACGGAAGAGGCGGATGATCTTGATGCTTCAAAGGAGAATTTCCAAAACAGCACGGAAGAGATCATCTCTGCGGCAAAGGAGCTTTCCTCTGATTACGACAAGGAAGTATATGTTCATGATGCTCTGCTTGATCTAATTGAATATGACGAAGAAGCAGGTAATGATCAAAGCGCCTACGGAGCGGTGGTTAACGGCAGAGCAGTATGCGCCGGCTACGCAAAAGCATTCCAGTATATTATGGATGAGCTGAATATCCCGGTTTACTATGTGACAGGCAGGGCGGAAGATACCGATCACGCATGGAATATCATTCTTCTGGATGGAAAGTACTACAATGTTGACCTCACTTGGGATGATCAGACACCGGACAGATACTTCTGTTTTAACCGCAGTGATGAAGTATTCAGCGCCGATCATGAACGGGGCGGAATGTCGGAGAACCTGCCGGCCTGTACGGATGAATGAGGTAATGGATGTTTCACTGTGAGCAGTGTAAAATAGTCACTGTACGACAGTTCAGCGAGGTATTTTACGTATGAATGCAAAAAGGCTTCAAAACATTTTTCTTGTGGTAGCCGGAACGTTTATTCTGGCCATTTCAATTGAATATTTTATTCTTCCGTATCACATTCTTTCCGGCGGTGTTGCGGGTATTGCGGTTGCTTTGGGACCGTTCTTCCATATTGATGAAACGCTGTTTGCCAATATAGGGGTTCTGAGTCTGCTCGGAATCGGATGGCTGGTTCTCGGCAATGCATTTGCGATGCAGACGCTTTTGTCATCCCTTTGTTATCCGGTATTTACGACATTTCTGGCAGCCCATCCGGTTGATATTCAGGTCGATCCGATTCTGGCATCCTTCTATGCCGGTCTGATCGGCGGCATCGGCATCGGTATGGTCATGCGTACCGGGGCCAGTACCGGCGGCATGGATATTCCGCCGCTGATTCTGCATAAGCTGACAGGCATAAAGATCTCCACACTGGTTATGATTACCGATGCGCTGACTGTTCTGCTCGGGGTTGCGGCATTCGGTCTCGATGCGGCATTGGTCGGACTGATTTCCGTCTTTGCTTCGGGCTACGGCATCAACCGTGTGCTGAGTCTGGGACAGGCGGAGTCCAAATCCGTTCAGATTATTTCCGACCGCTGGCAGGAGATTCAGAAGGAAATTCAGGCTGAACTGGACAGAGGCGTTACACTGATCGATGCCCAGGGCGGCTATACCGGCGCGCCGAAGAAAATCATTCTCTGTGTTGTATCTGCCCGCCAGTACAACAAACTGCTTGATCTTGTCCGTATCATGGATGAAAAGGCATTTGTCATTACGACAGACGCATCGGATATGCATGGTGAAGGCTTCACTTACAGTTCGCCCAATATCTAGTGACCGATAAGAATGATGTATGTTAAAATTACACTCGTATTTCAGTAAAGGAGGACATTATGATCGAATGTACTCACGTATATAAACGCTACAAAAACGGCACAAATGCCCTGTATGACATCAACTGCAGTGTTGACCAGGGAGAGTTCGTTTACATTATAGGACCGACCGGTTCCGGCAAGTCCACGCTGATCAAGCTGCTCGATGGTGAAGAGACACCGACAAAGGGCGCTGTCAGGGTTGTCGGCATCAATGTCGGCAAACTCAGAAGCAGTCAGGTTCCGATCTACCGCAGAAACATCGGCGTTGTATTCCAGGACTACCGTCTTCTGCCGACCAAGACCGTGTTTGAAAATATTTCCTACGCGCTCGAAGTCATCAACATGAAGCGGAAACAGATCCGCAAGAGAACCGAACAGGTTATGGAAATCGTCGGTCTGAACGAAAAGGGAAATGCATTCCCGCGTGAGCTTTCCGGCGGTCAGCAGCAGAGAGTAGCGATCGCAAGAGCCATCGCCAACCGTCCCAAGGTTCTGATCGCGGACGAGCCTACCGGCAACCTCGACCCTGGAAAATCCGATGAGATTATGGAGCTTCTTGAAAAGATCAACCAGACTTACGGGACAACGATCCTGATGGTCACTCACGATCTGATGCTCGTAAACAAGTACCGCCGCCGTACGATCGTTCTTGAGAACGGTCATATTGTAGCGGATCTCCCGGAAGGAGGTTACGTACGTCATGATCAGTAGGTCTTTAAAAGAAGGAATCCGCGGTGTCGGAAGACACTGGGCAATGTCAATCTACAGCGCTGCCGCGGTTACGATTACCCTGTTTATCGTCAGTCTGTTTCTTGTGCTGACATTCCATCTGCAGCGGTTTACGAAGAACTTCGAATCGGAAGTGAAGATCTCCGTCATGATCGGCTACGACTATGAACACGAGGATGTTGAAGCAGGTATTAAGAAACAGATTGAAGCGATCGACGGTGTAAAGAGCGTTGAGTATAAAACCAAGGATGAGGAATTCCAGTTCTATCTCGATCAGTTCGAAGATGAAAGAACGAGAAAGCTGTTTGAGCCCTTTGGGGAGGATAATCCTCTTCATGACGCGTTCTATGTTGAGACAAATGACGGCAGTGAGATTCAGACCATTGCCGGTGAAATTGAAAAGATTGAAGGCGTCGACAGTGTAAACTACGGCGGTCAGAGTACGGTTGATATGATTTCCGCCATGGAAGCGGTGCGTAAGTTCGGTGCGGTGCTTGTTATCGGTCTTACAATTCTGGCAGTCTTCCTGATCCAGAATACGATCAACCTGACAATCAGAGCGCGGCGTGATGAGATTACGATCATGCGTAATGTTGGTGCGACAAACCGGTTTATCCGTGCTCCGTTCCTTTGGGAAGGCATTCTGACGGGTATCATCGGATCGATTCTTCCTGTCGGTCTGTCAATCTACGCATACTTCCTGCTGTATCAGAAGACAGGCGGTATATTGATTTCCAATATGTTCAAACTGGCTCCTCCGCAGCCTTATGCGTATTATCTCGGCGGAGTGCTTCTGGCCGGCGGTATTCTCGTCGGTCTGCTCGGAAGTCTTCTTTCCATTAATAAACTTCTGAGGTGGAAGCGATGAAAAAAAGAGGCAGACTTGCGGCATTTGCGGCTGTCTGTCTGCTCTGTTCACCCGTCAGAACGGTATATGCAGAGGATGAGCCGTATTCCAATACCGAGTACTGGAATGACCGCTGTACCGGAAAGACCACGATGACATCCGAAGACAAGGCTGCCTGTATGGCATATGCCGAATATCTCGGATCGCAGAATGACGAGACACAGAAACGGCTGGAAGAAGCCAACGCAAATATCGAGAAATACGAAGAAGATATTGCCAAGTACGGTGAAGAGATTCAGGCTCTGCAGGAAAAGATCAACACCAAGCAGGCGGAACTCGATGATATACGCGCCCGTATAGCGGACAAGCAGGCTGAGATTGACGCCAAGCAGGTTGAGATTGATGCCAAACAGGAAGAGATCGATGCCAAGCAGGCTGAAATTGATGAAACAGAAGCTCAGATCGGTGATGTCAGGGAGAAGATGAAGGAACGTCTTGTCCTGTCGCAGAGAACCATGCGGGTTAATCCGTATCTGGATATCCTGATGGGAGCGGAATCGCTGGAAACACTGATCCGGATCCTGAACGGTATGGCAAGCATCAACGCCTATGATCAGAAGACAATGGATGAATTATCCGATCTGATTGATCTTCTGGATCAGCAGGAAGCGGATCTGCAGACAGCACTGGGTGCTCTGGAAGATGCGATGGCTGCTCTGGAAGTCGCAAAGGGCGAACTGAACGAACAGAAGAATACACTGCTGGCGGCGCAGGAAAGTCTGATCGGCGAGCAGTATGAAGTACAGAAACTCGAAGAAGTTGCCGAACAGCAGAAGGCTGAACTGGAAGCTGCCGGTAATAAATACGCGGCGGATATTGAGGCGAAGAACGCGCAGATGGCAGAGATTGCGGCTGCGGGTGTTCTGGATGCGATTCCCGTTTCTGCTACGGCAGGATGGACATATCCTGTTCCGGGTGCGGTCAGAAGTGCCGGTACGTGGTACTATGGCGGCGGCGGTGTCCATCTCGGATATGACTTCGCGGCACCTCTGGGTACGGAGATTCACGCGGTAGGCAACGGTATTGTCATCAACAGCGCCAACGGATGTCCGACATACGGATATCTCGGAAGCGGCTGCGGCTATCAGTACGGCGGTTCATCAGGCGGCGGTAATCAGGTATACCTGTTAACAGCAGTCAATGGTGAACTGTATGCGGTCAAGTATCTGCATATGATGATCAACACACCGATTGAAACCGGTACGGTTGTTACGGCAAACGATGTGATCGGTCAGGTCGGTACGAGCGGAAACTCAAGCGGTCCGCACTGTCATATCGAAATATTCTATCTGGGAGACGCAAAGGATTTCTCGGACTATGCGACAAACTGGAACGGTGACCTGGCATTCGGCTGCGGCTGGGGCTATGCGGCACTTGCCAGAACATGTGACAATGGGGTCGGCGCACCATGCCGGCTTCGTCCCGAATCGATTTTCGGTGAATAAAAAAGACTCAGAGAAAGTTCTGAGCTCTTTTTAAAGGAGAATGGTTATGGATGAATTTGAAAAAGATGAACAGGTGCAGACAATCCGTCTGAAACGGCATCTCTGGCCTGATGAAGTGGAACTGAAGCAGCAGAAGGAAAAAGTCAAAAGACTGAGAATCGGTCTGATTGCAGGTGTAATTATGGCTCTTGCGCTCGGGTGGCTTGGCGGAAGTGCTTTTCCGGTGCTTGCCTCGTCCGGATCTTCCATACCCATCTCCCAGGTACTGAGCTCCTCCGATAAGATCAGCGCTGTCCTTGAAATCATGGAAACCGAATGGTTTTTCGGCAGTGAGATCGAAGATCTGAATACCCGTCTGGAAAACCAGGCGCTTGACGGTATTACGACAAACGAGGAGGACCCTCATACCGATTATATGTCAGCCGAGGAAATGGAATCCTTTACCCAGTCCATCAACCGGAACTTTGTCGGCATCGGCGTGGAATTTTCATCCGAGAACGGCATAAACATGGTGAAGCGTGTCTTCAAGAACTCACCGGCGGATAAGGCCGGGGTACAGGCAGGAGATATCATTCATATCGTTGACGGTACACTGGCAGATGGGCTGAATGCCTCGGAAGTCAAGGAACTCGTTACCGGTGAGGAAGGAACACCGGTCAAAATCGAGTTTATCCGTCAGGGCAAAAGTGTTGAGATCGAGATCATCAGAGGTCAGGTTTCGGCAACTGTCTACGGAAAAACTCTTGATGAGAAGAATGCCTATATTCAGCTGTATCAGTTCGGTGAAGGAACCGCAACTGAAATGGCTGCGTTCATGGATGAGTTCAGGGACAGCGGAATAACCGGTCTTGTGATCGATCTGCGGGGCAACGGCGGCGGATATCTGGATGCACTGCGTGATATAGCAGGTATGTTTCTGCCTTCCGGATCAGTATGCATAAAGCAGCAGTTCGCCAACGGCAAAGTAACCGAGTCCAAGACGACAGGCAGGATGTATGAAAATATCAAAGGAATTGTCATCCTGACAGATGACTCAACGGCAAGCGCCGCAGAGGCACTGACAATGTGTCTGAAGGAACTGAGGGATGATGTAACGATCCTCGGTACGAAGACATACGGCAAGGGAACCGTACAGATTTCCCGTATATTCGATGACGGCTCAGCGCTGAAGTATACGACTTCCAAATGGCTTTCTCCCATTGGTGAAAACATCAACGGCACCGGCATCACACCGGACGTGGAACTCTATCTGCACGATGTGCTGTACCATCAGTTTGCCGGTATGGAAGATAACGAAGAATACAGAATTGACAGTGTATCAGATGCAGTTGAGGACATGCAGCTGAGTCTGGATTATCTCGGCTATAACCCCGGACGTACGGACGGATATTTCTCCGAGGCGACTGAGGAAGCGCTGAAGAAGTATCAGAGCGAGCATGATATGGAAGCGGACGGCGTACTGAACAGCACTGTCTACGAAGCGCTCTATTCATCGGTTGCGCTTGACTGGAACAATTCAAGTGACCATGATATTCAGCTGCAGAAAGCACAGGAGATTCTCAATGGATGAGAAATTTGAACTGGTTTCCCCGTTTCAGCCTACCGGAGATCAGCCGGCGGCGATTGATTCGCTGGTAAACGGTCTGCTTGAGGGAAAAAAGGAACAGGTACTGGAGGGCGCTACCGGAACCGGTAAGACATTCACAATGGCAAATGTCATTGCCAGAGTCAACCGGCCGACACTTGTGTTCTCCCACAATAAGACACTGGCCGGACAGCTTTACTCCGAATTCAAGGAACTCTTCCCGCATAACCGGGTTGAGTTCTTTGTGTCTAATTTCGATTACTATCAGCCGGAAGCCTACGTGCCGAAAAGTGATATGTATATTGAAAAGACTGCCGCGATCAATGAAGAACTGGATATGTTCAGAGAGTCAACGCTGAATTCCCTTCTGGAAAGAAGAGATACAATCGTTGTCGCTTCGGTTGCCTGTATTTATGCGGCATCCGATCCGGTGGAATATAAGAATATGTTCATGACCATACGGGTAGGGGAAACATATGACAGAAACACCCTGCTCAGAAAGCTGATCGAACTGCAGTATACGAGAAACGACATGGACCAGACCAGAGGCACGATCCGTGTCCGGGGTGATGTCATTGATCTGACTCCCTCCTATACCGATCAGTACAATATCCGGATTGAAATGTTCGGGGATGAAATTGACCGGATCACGGAAGTGGATCCCGTATCGGGACATACCCTGAATGCATATCAGTTCTACAATATCTTCCCGGCCAGCGGCTATGCCCGCTCAAAGGATGTGATGTTAAGAGCTTGTAATGATATCGAAGCGGAACTGGAGGAAAGACTGCAGTACTTCAAAGAGAATGACAAGCCGCTGGAATATGAGCGTCTGGAACAGAGGACACGTTTTGATCTTGAGGCGCTGCGGGAGAACGGCTACTGTTCCGGTATTGAAAACTACTCAATGCATATTGACGGCAGAAAACCCGGTCAGAGACCGTGGAATCTGTTTGACTACTTTCCCAAAGACTTTCTTCTGATCGTGGACGAGTCACATGTATCACTGCCGCAGGTCAGAGGCATGTATAACGGTGACCGGCAGAGAAAGCAGATTCTGGTTGATTACGGATTCCGTCTTCCTTCCGCGCTGGACAACCGGCCGATGAAATTCGATGAGTTCGAAAATATGATCAATCAGGTCATCTACTGTTCAGCTACTCCGGGTGACTATGAACTGGACCATGTCGGTCATCACGTTACGGAACAGATCATCCGTCCTACAGGACTGCTTGACCCGAAGATCACCGTTAAGCCGACAAAAGGACAGGTGGATGATATCTGTGAGGCATTGGATGAGAGAATCAGCCGCAATGAAAGAGTGCTGATTACAACCCTGACTGTCCGTATGGCAGAAGACCTGACGGATTATCTGAAGGACAGGGGATACAATATTGCCTATCTCCATCATGAGACAAAGACACTGGAAAGAACGGAAGTCATCCGTGATCTGCGTCTCGGTAAAGTGGACGCAATTGTCGGCATCAACCTGCTGAGGGAGGGTCTGGATATTCCGGAAGTATCTCTTGTATGCATTCTGGATGCGGATAAGGAAGGCTTCCTGCGTTCACAAAGATCCCTGATTCAGACAATCGGAAGAGCTGCCCGTAACGCGAACGGCGAAGTCTACATGTACGCGGATGTCATGACGGATTCAATGAGTTTCGCAATCAATGAGACAAACCGGAGAAGGGCGATCCAGGAAGACTATAATCAGCGTCACGGTATTGTGCCGAAGACCGTCATCAAGAAGGTCGAAGAGGCAATCCGCGGCAAGGAAACCAAAGAGATGGCTGCCAAGTATATGAACCGTCATAAGAAGATGTCGGTCAAGGATAAGGGTAAGCTGATCGATCAGATTGAAAAGGAAATGAGAGAGGCAGCAGCAGCTCTGGATTTCGAAAGAGCGGCGGAACTGCGCGATATGTTGTTTGAACTGAAGTCGGAAGACTGAATAAGTGATACAATGATTTCATAGTAATAAACGGAGGTTTACATCATTATGGAAGAATTCGGAAGACAAGTTCTGTCGATCATCACAACAGCCGGAAGCAAGATTCTGCTTGCCGTTCTTGTCTATCTGGTCGGCCGCTGGATCATCACCAAAATCGTTGAGGCATGTGAGAAAATCAAAGGATTCCAGTCCCTTGATCCCACAGTGCATACCTTTGCGGTTAATTTCATCAAAGTTGCGCTGTATGTTGTTCTCATTGTATCGATTATCGGTATTCTCGGTGTTCCGATGGCATCTGTCATTGCTGTACTGGCTTCGGCCGGCATGGCTGTCGGTCTGGCGCTGCAGGGAGCTCTCAGCAATCTGGCAGGCGGTATCATGATCCTGATCTTCAGACCGTTCAACGTCGGCGATTATATCGTTACGGCAGGTGTTGAGGGTGTTGTTCAGGCAATCAACCTGTTCTATACGGTACTGACATCCGTAGACAACAAGCGTATTACGGTTCCCAACGGAGCCCTGATGGGAGCGAATGTCATCAACTGTTCCGCTGAGGAAAACAGAAGAGTCGATCTGGTCTTCAGCTGTGCCAAAGGTGAAGATGTTCTGAAGGTTCAGGACACTCTGCGCGGTGTCATGAACGCAAATGAAAAGGTCCTCAAGGATCCCGAACCGTTCGCACAGCTGTCCGGCGGAACCAATGAGGCAATGGAATTCACAACACGTGCCTGGTGTAAAGGCGCAGACTACTGGGATGTCTACTTTGCTTTGACGCAGGACTGCACGATCGCTCTTGGCGAAGCAGGTGTCAAGGCGCCGGCTGTCAGAGTCGTCACCGACAAATAATCCTGAATCACAGTAATGATCAAGAGGGCTGTTCATACCGGACAGTCCTTTTCTTTCCGCTGCCAGGCGGATTTAAAAAAGCCCGCTTACGGGGCTTTCAGTCTCTTTATGAAGCAGTTTTTCTGCTGAGAGTACCAGTGATGAAGATCACGGCTGCCTGCA
>CACXDM010000086.1 GCA_902766435.1 uncultured Erysipelotrichaceae bacterium
GAGTAACTGTACATTTCCGTCTTCATCAACGTATGACATTCTGCCGTTCTCATAATACCTGTTGTTTATCTGTTCCAGACAGAAGTATCTGCCGTATTCATCCTCACGGATATACTCTGCCGGTATTTCATAAGACAGCAGATGACCGCTGAGTTCAATCTCCACTTTCTCATTGTTTTCCACGGGATAAAAGGTATTCTTAATCCGGTTCTCTTCACTCAGCCAGTAAATACTGTAATAGCTCTCCTCCCATGTTCTTGTTTTTCCGGTTCCGTTGATTTTGATATCATCCGCGGGAAAATACCCCTGTTTCAGTACCAGATCCATGATATAAGGCACCGGACCATCATGTCCTTCCACCTCAGGACGGTAGGAAACATCGAAATACTCACTGACATCCGCACCGGTGATATCCGTTTCCTTTTCATACTGCTTCAGCTGTTCATGTGTCAGAATACTCTGTTCCCTCTGACAGCCCATAAATATCAGAACTGCCGCAGTAAAGAACCGTTTCAGCATCCGGTTCATGATTACTCCTGAAACAGCCTTCTCTTGAGAACCGCGTACTCTTCTTCCGAGATCGCCCCTTCATCAAGCAGTCCCTTCAGTTCCCGGATCTTTTTCAGGACATCATCCTCGTCTTTACGCTGTTCGATCATGCGTACAGGTTCTTCATATGTTTCTTCGATATATGTCACTTCCTCAAGAGGCTCAAGATTGCAGGCAATCTGATTGCGGATCCTTGCGTCAAGGGCGGAGTCCGCCTCAAAGCCGATCGTATACACCATATCATTGGAAAGATCGCGCAGTCTCATATAGGCGCTGACAGGTACTTCCTGCCGTTCAATATGAGATATCGTCTTTCCTCTTGTATTGGATTCCTGTTTTTTTCCTGTTCCTACGGCAGCCCCGATCACGGTTCCGATTCCCGGCATGATCAATGTGCCGATCAAAGCTCCGGCTACTCTGCCCTTACGCTTACTGCCGGTTGTCGTATCCGATGTATTGTCCTGGATCATCACTTCCTGAAAATGAGGCCCGTCCCACCGGTAATCAAGCACTTCAAAAGCCCTGTCATAATTCCTATCAAACCAGACAATACCCGGCATACCTTCCTGCCAGCGGATGACATTGGTATCGGAAAACTTCCTGTTGGAAACATCTTCCCTTCCGGAAAACAGCTTCACTTCCATCGAGCTGCTTCTGCCCGTCAACTCAAATACTGCCATATCAGTCACCTCCGTACCGCTTATTTACAAGTATACCCGTTATTTGCAGTTAAAAAAGACAAAACCCCGGAAATCCGGAGGCCATATTCAAAATCCGTTCACGATACTTTATCTTGACTCTGTATCGTACTTTGCGGTCTGCGTATTTTGATGAAATATCAATCATTTTGTATTTCATCTGCTGTTTTTCTTCTGAACAAAAAACAATTCTACACTTTCCAAAGCGGCTTATTCCCTCTCAGTAATCCAGGGAGGCAAGCCAGTTTTTCACTTCTTCCCTGATACTGTCCTGTTTGTTCTGAGCATCATAGCCTCTGACAGAGAAACCTTTCAGTATTGTTGAATCCTTAACGGTATCCGAGAGCTTTCTGTCAAAACCTGCCAGTCCGCTTCCCTCATGAGTGGAAAACGGGATCAGTGTCTTTCCTGAAAGATCTTCATTTTCAAAGAAGGTATACATGATCATCGGCCAGTCGCCCCACCAGACGGGTGATCCGATGAATATGGTCTGATACTGAGAAAGATCAGGCACATCATCCCGGTATTCCGGTCTTGCGCCTTCATTCTGTTCCTGCAGGGCGACATCCGTCAGTTCATCATATGTATACGGATAATAATCTTCTTTCGGAAGAATCTCGTACATGTCAGCGCCTGTTTCCTCAGCGATCATTTCCGCCACAATTGCCGTATTTCCCTTATCGATTTCACCGACCTCATACTGTTCGCCGGTACGTGAAAAGTAAATAACCAGAACGTTCTTTTCTTCTGTTTCAGGTGTTTCCTCTGTTACTGTTTCCTGTTCTTCTGTCTTTGTTTCCGTTTCCTGTGTTTCTGAAACCGCACTCTGTGAAGCAGACGTACCGCATCCGGCAAGAAGAGATAATGCCGCAAGCAGTGAAGCTGTCTTTACCATATATTTCATCACAATTTATTCCTTCGGCTGAAGTGGTCCGTAATAGTAGGATGCGGTAGCTCCGCCGTCTGCGAGGAAGGTGGAACCGGTAATAAACGCGCCGGCATCACTCATTAACAGCTCTGCGATATTTGCCATTTCATCTGCCGTACCGGGTCTTCCGGCAGGACATTTTGCGAACATGTTCCTGTAGAAGTCCCCTCTCGGCCCGTTGAATTCATCAACAGCCAGAGGTGTAACGATAATTCCCGGCGCGATATCATTGAGTCTCGCACCTCTTTCACCCCAGCGGATGCATTCATACATCACCCGCTTCTCATTGCAGCGCTTTGCCAGCTGATAGGCATGAAGCGTATCTTTGATATTCTCCGGCTTCAGGATTTCCAGATCCAGAAGTTCCTCTGCCGGTGTCATTGCCAGCTGTCTGTCCTGTTCGGGTGTAAGCTGCGGCATGCGCCAGCCGGACTGACTGGAAATCGTCACACCGGAACCGCCTTCCGCAATCACTTTGCCGACTTCCTCCAGAAGAACAGCCGTCCCGTACAGGTCAACTTTCAGAATTGCTTCAACAGGAGCCTGTGAGGGCGAAACACCGGCACCGTTAATGAGATATCTGATCTCACCAAACTCCTGTGCTTTGGCAATCATTGCCCTGATGGATTCTCTTGATGAAAGATCCATTTCAAACGGCTCCACATCAAAGCCGGCATTATTCATGATCTCTGCAGTTGTTTCCGCATTCTTTATATTTCTGTCGCCGAGAATAATCTTCTTTCCGAATCCCGTCCTGCGGGCAATCGCCATACTGATCTGTCCCGCTCCCGTTACGATCATTACATCTTTTTTCATATTCTCTCTCCTTTATCCGTTTTTATTTTAGAAATGTGATAAACATCGATCAATTTGATTTCCTTGACTTAAAGATAAGTAAGAATAATGAAAACACTCTCTCTGCAGGATGATTGACACCGGGTGCGGTTATGATAATATGGTTTTGTATTGAGGGAGTAACGAACGCATTTGCGCGGTATATCGTCAGCACGTATTAACCGGTATGCCGTGAAAACAGTGAGACTCATACAAGGATGTTTTCCTGTATGAGCGAAAAGAAAAAGCTGACAGATACGGGAAAATATCCCGTGTCTGTTTTTTTGGAGGCTTGAATATGAAGAAGAAAGTTGTTATCAATGTAAACCCTGCAGAGAAGTTCAAAGATCACTGGAACATCAAGGACAGCAAACTGTATCTCATGCCCATTGTGATCACACTGGTCTTTGCGGCAGTAGTCTTCTGGTTTGCCATTCCGGCAGTCAGTCTGAAGTCAGTCGGTTTCTGGATCTATATCCTGAACCTGATCTGTATCTACACATTGGTTAAAATCATATACTGTTCCGCGAAACAGTATGAATACCAGCTGAAGGTACCGGTGCTTACAGGTACGGTAATCTTCTGTGTCATGCTGGGTCTGATGTTCGCCGATTCCCGGATCTTCCACGCAAAGAAGTACTCAGAGATTCTGAAGGTCAGCGATGATACGATTGAGATCATTCCTTCCGTATCCGGCTCCTCTTCCATTGCGTTAATGGATACCGCTTCAGCGGAACGTCTCGGTGACAGAAGAATCGGTTCACTCAGTGAAGTCGTCAGCCAGTTCAATGTCGGCAGCTACATGCAGATTAACTATCAGGAGACACCGGTCAAGGTGGCGCCGTTAA
>CACXDM010000087.1 GCA_902766435.1 uncultured Erysipelotrichaceae bacterium
CGTCTGCCATTTCAAGTCTTCTTTCAAGATAATGCTTCAGCTGATCATCCGTACAGTAGATATAACACCCTTTCATTCCTCTTGTCAGCAGTGTTCTGTAAGTATTCCTTATTATTTCATCCGCCCGTTTCTCAGCTTCTTCCGGATTCTCTTTATACAGTTTCTTAATCCCTTTTAAGGACTGATCCGTTCTTGCTCTTCTGGTGAAGTCGGTAATGACATTCCCGTCTTCATACCGGATATCATCACCGATGATCACTCCGACATAGTCAAACTCCAGTCCCTGAGAAGTATGAATACATCCGATTTCATTAACGGAAGTATCACTGACAGCGAACGGTTCCCCGCCGCTGAGATTCCAGCTCATTCCGAAATCGCCGATCTGAATATCATGATACTCCGAATTGTTTTGATTCTTTTTATCCCAGTCCCAGCAGTAACCGGCAAGCATACGGGAACGGTTGTTGATCCGGTTTCTTTCCACAATCAGTTCTCTGACCTGATTGGGTGTGTCACAGATCCGGATGTCATAATCAATTCCTTCAAGATCATAGTTAGCTGTCTCACGGATATCCAGCACGTCATCCACCCAGGCCAGATAACCGTCTGATCCGTTGCATCTGAACTGTGAGCTCAGTGTCATTTCACATACTTCAGAGTGTTCTTCTTCTGCCCACTTATAAATCTCTTCCACTGAACCGATATCATCCATCGTCACTCTCTGTGCTTCATCAATGAAGAATACAGAACAGTAAGCGGAATGAATGATTTCCTTGATCTGGTTTTCGCCCTTGTTATGAAACATACCGGATTTCTCATTCAGTCTGTGTGCTTCATCCACAAGCAGAGTATGAATCATGTTCTTTCCGGTTTCCGTATAACTTCCAGATCCCTTGAACATATTATCCACACTGGACATCTTCATGGAACCTTTCAGTTTCGTCCTGTATACATCTCTCGGCGCACTGTTCTTTGATACATACTGAACCAGCTGATCTCTCTGTGTCAGCTCCGCAAGCAGATTCACGGCAATAACGGATTTCCCTGTTCCCGGACCCCCTTTGACAATTATTGTTCTCTTTTTGTAATCTCTGAGACACTCTTCTGAAATCCGGATGATTTCCTCAAAGACAACCTTCTGTTCATCAATCATGATGAACTCCCGGTTCCCCTCCAGCATGGATGCAATTGAATTCTGAAGACTTTTGGAAGGTCTGATCTTTCCGTTTTCAATATTGTAAAGAACTTCTTTTTTATCACCCTTTACAATAATTTTCTTAATGAAGTCCCGCAGAAGCTGAAGCTGTCCTTTTGTATATACCGGAGCTTCATTGTAATAAGTCGCATACCGCTGATCATCAACCGGATCATTTTCATGACGGATATAGTTATGCATACATACACATGGGTACAGACCGATTTCCTGATCCTGCGCTGCGGAGTTATAGTCTTTGATCAGCTGCGCATAAGACCATGCCTGATAGGACGGATGTACGACCTTTCTCAGTGCGCCGCCGGTATACGTCTCTACCAGTGCATCCACCGAATCAAGTGCTGTTATTTCATCCCACTGTTTCAATTCAATGACTGCCACACCCTGATGATCATCTTTATCCAGTCCGGAAATCAGGAAATCAACCCGCTTTGAAGTCTGGGGAATGTTGTATTCAATCGCAATACCGGAATCAGCAGGAATCATACAGTCATTTAATACCTTATACATATATGTCAGTGAATTCTCCCATGAACGGAATTCACTTTTCGGTGTATGTCTTCCCATCTTATCCAGTATGTTCTTTTCGATTTCCAATGCGATCGAATCATTTTCAACACTTTTCAGGAAATCGGATTTATATCCTTCGTAAATGATCATAGTATTTGTCCTTTCACGATTCTGTGTTACATCAATACAACTGTTGGTTATCCCTTTGATCAGTGATCCTTCAATTACTCCTTTACTTCCCAATACCCGTTTTTGGATGCGCCGTGACGTATGATTCTTTGTCCGGCTTTCAGCTTTGCCAGTATACGCTGTACATGACGCTGTGAGAGACCGATTGTCTCTGCAATCTGTCCTGCTGTCAGCTTTCCGTTATCCTTCAGCAAACATAAGATTCTGTCTTCATTTGCTGCGACATTTGTTACGACACTTTCCGGAATACTTCTGTTTCCGGAGTCTTTCTGATTCTCACTGAGTTCCTTCAATGCATCCCGTATCAACCCCAGCATGAATTCAACAAATTCAGTTGAATCCCCGGCATTGTCCGCTTTCAGCAGAGCTTTGTAATAACCAGCCTTGTTTTCATGTACAAGGGTTGCCACCGGAAGCCACGCGAAAATATCATTCCATTTCTGCAGGATCAGTGACTGCCATAATCTCCCGGTTCTTCCGTTGCCATCCGCAAAGGGATGTATGAATTCAAACTCATAATGGAAAATACAGCTCTTCACCAAAGGATGGTATCCTGACTTCTTCAGCCAGGTCATCAGCTGATTCATCAGTTCCGGAACATACTTGACCGGCGTACCGGCATGAATGAGCCGATCTCCGTAAAATACACCGACATTTCTGCTTCGGAACTGTCCTGCCTCTTTCACAAGACCTTTCATCATCAGCCGATGTGCATACAGCAGACTGGCCAGGTCACACGGATCCATATCAGATACATTTTCATATGCTTCATATGCATTTTTAACTTCACGATTATCCTTCGGCGGGCCAAGCACTCTTTTTCCGTCAATCACATCCGTCACCTGATCTAGAGAAAGCGTATTCTGTTCAATGGCAAGGGATGAATAAATTGATTTAATCCTGTATTCTCTGAACAGATCCGGATTCTGATAAATAGATTTATATGCAGTAATGAAGCCGATATACATTCTGATTTCAACAATGAGATTCGTGATTTCTTCAGTCATTCGGAACAGCGGTTCAATCGGATTTATCTCCTGTCTTTATTCCGCAGTGTTCCCTAATCCTCAAACCACACACCGTTGATAAATGCGTCCCAGTCTCTTTTGGCTTCACCGCATCTGCGGCAGTACAGTTTGTCATCCATATACAGGAACTTATCCCCTTTCCGGATTCTTCTGCCGCATTTATCACATCTCGCATTATCCGGAAGAATGACTTTCACTTTATTTTTCTTATGATTTCCAAACATTGATATACACCCCATCAATCGTTATCACTATTATACTTCCTTGCCATTTAAAAGGACCCTGAAATATGTTTCCAGGGTCCTGATTCATGATACGGATAACACCGGTATTATGAATTCTTAAAGTTCTCTGCTGCCTCATAGTACTGATACAATGCAGCGACAGTCTTTCTGGCGTCTTCACTGTATTTGTCTCCGCCTTCCAGAATGGATCTGACATACGAGAGCGCAGATACCGTGATCGTAAAGTTTCCGCCGGCATTGCCTGTGACAGTGATTGTGTCACCCAGCTGACTTGCCTTGATTCCCATCACCTTAACAACCCATACGGTGTCACTCTGCTTCCTGGCCTGATATGTCTTTCCGTCAAAGGAGGCTGACATACTGACTTCTGTTCCCTCAGGTACCTTTACCATTACACTGAGCGCTGTATCGGAATCCAATGACAGTTTATAGGAAGCTGCCGTAACCTTGGAATCACTGATCGCTTTTGCGAACGCGTAATCCTTAACTTCTTCGATGATCGCATCATAGTTGAAGTCAACATCATAATGCGTATAGATCTTTGCGTATTTTCCTTCAAGATCATAAATGCCATTCAGATACGGATATGCATAATACCCGTAGTTCGCCACAGCGTGAACCAGATTCAGTGTCTTTTCATTGAATTCGTCTTTATGGTCATCAAAGTACTGGAAGTACTTCGCCAGTGTATATGTCTGACTGATCGTCTGATTATCTCCATAGTGGAATACAGCTTCAATCTTCTCTGCCATCTGCAGTACGTTCAGACTGCAGGTATAGACCTTTTTCCCTTCTTTTCCGTCTTCGGCATTTCCTGTCAGAACTTTCTGTTCTTTGCCGTTGACAGTGAATGTCATATAGCTTCCGTCGCTGTTGAAATTCTCCGGGAACTTCACACCGAACTTCAGTCCCAGGGTTCCGCTTAATACAAGCTGATGTCCGCTGAAGACCGGTTCTGTCTGTTCTTTCTGTGCAAGGAAGAAACTCTGAACTTCACTGCCGCTTTCATCAAGGACTCTTCCGCCGTCGATCTTTCCGTTTTCGGGAAGTTCAACAGTAAGCAGATCGGAAATATAGTAATTCTCTGCGCTCATGGCATCAAATACAGTGTCTGTCTCAATCCGCTTGACGTTGTCACTGATCGTGAGAGATCCCCGGAATGATCCGATCGGGATTCCTCTTTCTCCTGTTGTCTTTGCATAGAGCGATCCGCTTTCAATCGTTATACCGGATCCGTAAATACCTCTTGATGTGGAAGTGATATTGAAGTCACCGGCAAGTGTCAGTGTTCCTTCTGTAACGTAGATACCCGTTGTCAGTTTGCTTGTGTCATCAATTGTAATGGTTGCGTTTCCTTCCACTCTCAGGTTAAACCCTTTTGCTTCAACGAATCCGACATCATTGAGTCCTTCGCCGGAGAAATCACCTTCCAGTGTCAGCGTATTGATTTCGGAATTGAATACCGCTTTTCCGTCACCGAGAATATCATTCTTATTTGAAGCGTCGACCGCAATGCCGCCGACCTTAAGATCATACTTCAGCTGCCACTGGGCAGTGAAAGTGCAGTCATCTGTAAGGAAAACACCCTGCCCTGCTTCATACACCGTTCCGTCCGATGCCTTCCAGCCGGTAAACACCATATCTTCCGGTTCTGTATAAGCGTAATCGGGAAGTTTGAATTCAACACCGTCATACGCTTCCATGTCCTCCATTGTACCTTCCGCCCCGTTTCCCTCAAAGCTTACGGAAAATACATATCTCTTTTCAAGAATGATCTGACGACAGCCGGAAAGCTCATCATCACTTCCGGGCTGATTGAGATAAAGCCTTTCGTGATCATATTCAGGCACCGGACTGACTGCCATTACCGGTTTACTGCCTCGCGTCGCAGAAAACTTGATCACATCACCGAGTATACTCACGGTTCCCGTTGCAGACACACAGCCAACCAAGTCGGACCGCATTGTGAAGAAGCCGTTTCTGAATGTGACATTACCGCCGTTCACTTCCGTTGCCTGTATAATTCTACTGCAGATAATTTCTGCCTGGATCACCATAACGGTGGCGGTCGCTCTGCGTGCCCTTCGGGTATGTCCTCCTCATCAGGGGAGGTGGCGGCTCCCTCCAATAGCATTTCTTTCGCCGGAGGAGGTGGTCACTATGATCAGTATTGATACAGTGATTGCAGTAATAACTCTTGTTATTACATCTGTCGGCTTAGGCCTTCAGCTTGCATCATATATAAATACGAAAAACGATCGCCCGTCCAGCAAACAGTAACGATCGTTTTCGTGAACTTTTGAGGACAACCGTCATCGGTGATCCTTTTACGTTTTCATGATATCACAATATGCCTCTTTTTCAACAAATGATGACAATCATGAATATACGGACAGTACCGGACAGATGCGGACCGACCTGTTCCCTCTTTATTACCCGAAATTACTCAAAGCTTGTGCTTTCGGAGAAGGAAGCGAACTTGTTTGCTTCTTCGATTCTTCCCTCTGCCGTTGTGACAACTGCCTTGACTGCATCGGCACCGAGCAGAAGTCTGAACGGAGCTTCTTCGGCATAAGCCATCTTATAGATCAGTTCTCCTGCCTTGGCGGGGTTACCGGGCTGCTGTCTCTTATTGACCGCATTCGCATTCTTCCATGTGGAGTCCTTGTATGCATCAACCTTGAGCGGTGCACTCTTCAGCGCTTCATCATAGAAGTGTGTACGGAAGGAACCCGGTTCGATAACCATGACTCTGATTCCAAGGGGCTTCAGTTCCTTGCAGAGACCGTCTGTCAGAAGATCCAGGGCTGCTTTTGAGGATGCATAGTAACCTGAGCCGACAGCGGAACGCTCAGCTGCGATACTCGTTGTATTCATGATGACACCTTCACCCTTCTCTCTCATGATGGGGAGCACTTCCTTGATCATGTTGATGGGACCGAAGAGGTTTGTTTCAAACAGTTCGCGGATTGCCTCATCTTCGCCTTCCTCAACAGAGGAACGGTAACCATGGCCGGCATTGTTGATGAGAACATCAACCGTACCGAACTTTTCTACTGTCTTTGCAACGACTTCCTTCATCTGACCGCGGTCAGACATATCCAGTGTCACCGGCAGGCATGTTTCGGGATAATCCTTTGCAATTGTCTCAAGTTTTGCCATGGAGCGCGCTGTAATAACCGCATTGTCTCCGTTTGCCAGTACTGCTCTTGCGATTCCTTCGCCGATTCCGCCGGCGGATGCGCCTGTAATAATCCAAGTCTTGCTCATGTTTTTCTTCCTTTCCTTGTATTTAATACAATTTTACATGTTTATCTGCATTTCTGCTTAATTCAGTGATGTTCAGAGGCTTACGGGATAGACAGCTGCCAGACCTCCGTCCACCAGAATCTCGACACCGTTCACATAAGATGATTCATCACTGCCGAGAAATACTGCCGCATTTGCGATGTCATCCACGTGACCCACTCTGCCGGCAGGAATCAGTGTTGATCTGTATTTCTGCCGTTCCATTTCCTCTTCCGGTGAACGTCCGAGTTCGGTTCCTGCCGCATCCGTGGGAATGATACCCGGAGCGACCGCATTCACTCTGATCTTTCTGTCCCTGAGTTCGTTCGCCCATGTATGGATAAATGAACGTTCGGCACTCTTGGCCGCGATGTAGAGGCTGAAGTCCTTCAGACCGAGGGATGCCGTAACCGATGTATTCAGGATTACCGTTGATCCTTCCGGCATGATCGGCAGACACGCCTGTACCGTAAAGTAGGAACCGAGCACGTTGGTATGCATGACCCTGTCAAATTCCTTCTCCGTCACATCAGTCAGTGATACATAGTTGCCGACACCGGCATTGGCAATGACGATATCAACCTGCCCTCTTTCATTTCTGATCTTTTCCGCCACACGGTCCATATCCACCCGGCTCGAAACATCCGCTGTGACATATGCCGCATTTTCACCGATCTTCTCAACTGCTTCCTGCAGCTTGTTTTCACGCCTTCCGGTGATATATACATATGCGCCTTCTCTGACATATGCCATTGCGACTGCCAGGCCGATTCCGGTTCCGCC
>CACXDM010000088.1 GCA_902766435.1 uncultured Erysipelotrichaceae bacterium
ATTATATAGAGATTTAAATCGCGGTTCCCCGAAAATAAACGAAATAAATGAATCATATAGAGAAAAAATATATAATGGTTCATGTTTGAGGAGGAAGCAGTATGGCAAAAGAAAACAGTACGGGGATATTCTCATACGGTAATTTTCTGATTCCCGCAGAAAAAGATCTGCCGTTATGGGCGGTGATTGCCTGTGATCAGTTTACCTCTGAGCCGGAATACTGGGATGAAGTCGGCAGACTGACATGCGGACATACTTCTTCTTATCAGATGATTTTTCCGGAAGCTTACCTGTCAGATGAAAACACCGGCAGGATTACAGAGATTCATCAGTATATGCGTGACAGTATTGAGAAAGACTTTTTCCGCAGGTATCCGGATGCGTTTATCTATGTAGAGCGGACATTGTCTGACGGCAGAATCCGGCACGGTCTTACCGGGTTTCTGGATCTTGAAACCTATGACTGGCACAGTCAAACAGAACTGCCTGTGAGGGCAACTGAACATACTGTGGCGGAAAGAATTCCTCCGCGTCTTGCGGTGAGGGAGAAAGCTCCTCTGGATCTCTCTCATATCATGCTGCTGTGTGATGATCCGCAGAAGAGTCTGATTGAATATGCATGTTCCGTTAAGGACAGACTGCCGGTTATCTATGATTTTGATCTGATGATGGGCGGCGGCAGGATCAGAGGATATCTGATGCAGGGAAATGAAGCGGAAACAATGCAGAAGAGAATCAATGAATACTGTATGCGGAAATATGAGAGCAGCGATAATCCCGTATGCTTTCTGGCAGGAGACGGGAATCATTCCCTTGCGGCTGCGAGAGAGGCATATATCCGTTCGGGTGATCCGGCAAAGCGGTATGCGGTGTGTGAACTGATCAATATACATGATCCTTCGCTTGAGTTTGAACCGATTCACCGGATACTCAAAGGAATTGATCCGGAGCATTTCCTGAAAACAATTAAAGAAGAAATGACGGCCGAAGAAGGGGAACCGTTTACTCTGATAGCCGGCGGGAAAGAATATGAGATGCATCTGAGAGCTTCATATGGAACATTCGTGCTTGGTGCGCTGCAGCCGTTTCTGGATTCCTATGTTGACCGGTTCGGCGGTGAGCCTGATTACATTCATGGGGCGGATACGGTCAGGCGTCTTTGCGGAGAGGATATTGTCGGCATACTTCTTCCGCCGATCCGGAAGGATGACTTTTTCGCAAATGTTGAAAAGAACGGCGTACTGCCGAGAAAGACATTCTCGATGGGTGAATCCAACGAAAAGCGCTATTATCTGGAGACAGCGGAACTGTAAAGTGACAAACGGTGAAACAATATGCGGGACATGGTTCAGTGTTCCGTTTTTGTTTTGCCTGGGATATGAAAGCCGGATCGTCTGATAATAACAGTTTACAAAGCGGCATTAAACGGAAGAGGGAACGTGACAGAATGAAATGAATGAGAAAAAACATGAAAAATTTCATTGTTTTCTATGAAAATTATTCATAGAAAAAGTTCACATTCCGATAGATGTTTTTGTATTGTAAACGGTTACAAAACGTTCTATACTGAATTCAAGAGTTGCACTGTAAGGTGCTTATATGGAGGGAAAAATATGAATTTCAAGAAACTCTTAGCTTCCGCAATGACAGTTGCCATGCTCGCCGGATGTTCTTCAGGCGGCGGCGCTGCTTCAGGAAGTGCTTCTGCTGCTGCAGGAGACGTAAAGACTTACAATGTCGGTGTTGCTATTTACCAGTTTAACGACAACTTCATGACACTGTACCGTAACGAGATTGAAGCTTACTTCAAGACACTCGAGACAGACACAGTTAAGTACAACGTTCAGATCGTTGACGGCAAGAACGACATGGCTGAACAGTCCAACCAGGTTGACAGCTTCATTACACAGGGAATGGATGTTATCATTCTGAACCTCGTACAGACATCTTCTGCTGACGCAATCATCGACAAGGTTGTCGGTGCAGGAATCCCCTGCGTTCTGATCAACCGTGAGCCGCTGGGCGACAATGGCGATGAATCCTATGCAGGAATCCTGGACAATCCTACAGTATGCTATGTCGGTGCTGATGCTCGTCAGTCCGGTACATACCAGGGTGAAATCGTTGCTGAACTGCCTGACAAGGGCGACATCAACGGCGACGGCAAAGTATCCTATCTCATGATCGAAGGCGACCCTGAGAACCCGGATGCTCAGTATCGTACACAGTATTCCATCAAGGCTCTCGAAGATGCTGGTATCACAGTTGAAAAGATCGATGATCAGATCGGTAACTGGGACCAGAAGAAGGGTCAGGAAATCTGCTCCACAGCTCTGGCACAGTATGGCGATGCAATCGAAGTAGTATTCTGCAACAACGATGCTATGGCACTCGGTGCTTACGCAGCTATTACAGATGCCGGCCGTACAGTCGGAACAGACATCTATCTGCTCGGTGTTGACGCTCTCGACGAGTGTGTTGAGATGGTTAACAACGGTCAGATGACAGGTACAGTTCTGAATGACGCAGTCGGTCAGTCTCATAAGGCTGTTGACGTAGCTGTACAGCTGCTCAACGGTGAAGCTATTGAGAACTACTACTGGGTTGACTACGTTAAGGTCACAAAGAAGTAATTCAGTCTGCTGATCAGTAGCGGTAGGGTGAGTCGACAGGCTTGCCCTACTTTATTTTAAAAACACATTTTTCGAATAGACAGGAGAGATTATATGTCTGAATTTGTATTGGAAATGAAGGATGTCTATAAAGCTTTCCCCGGTGTCGTCGCATTGAATCATGTCAAGCTGCAGCTGAGGCCCGGTACTGTCCATGCCCTGATGGGTGAAAACGGTGCCGGCAAATCAACGCTGATGAAGTGCATGTTCGGTATTTACTCAATGGATGAAGGGGAAATCTATATCGACGGAGAAAAAGTTGAGATTCATAATCCTCTCGAAGCACTGGACAAAGGAATTGCGATGGTTCATCAGGAACTGCAGCCGATTCCTGCCAGAACAATCGGTGAGAATATTTATCTCGGACGTTATCCTCTCAAGAGTTTCGGACCGATCAAGCTCGTTGATCATGACAAACTTTACAAGGACGCCGAAGAGGTCCTGAAGGAAGTCAAGCTTGATTTCAATCCGAGATCGCTTCTGGGCGAACTGAGTGTTTCCCAGATGCAGTCAGTTGAAATTGCCAAGGCTGTATCGGCAAACTGCCGTGTACTGATTCTTGACGAACCTACATCATCCCTTACTGAGAACGAAGTCGAAGCTTTGTTCCGGATCGTGGAAGATCTGAAAGCCAAGGGTGTTGCCATCGTCTATATTTCTCATAAGATGGATGAAATTCTGCGGATTTCCGATGAAGTGACGATCATGCGTGACGGTCAGTACATCGGAACATGGGAATGCAAAGGCCTGACAACAGATTTTATCATTACCAAGATGGTCGGCCGTGAACTGACAAATCTCTATCCTCCGAGAGAAAACGTCCCCGGTGAAGTGGAGTTTGAAGTGGAAGACTTCACATCCATTAATCCGAAGAGTTTCCGTCATTGTTCATTTAATGTCAGAAAAGGTGAGATTCTCGGTGTGGCCGGACTGGTCGGCGCACAGAGAACCGAACTGATGGAAGGTATTTTCGGTATCCGTTCCAAAGTCAGCGGTACAGTAAAGCTGAACGGCAAGGAACTGAAAATCACCCAGCCTAAAAACGCAATCGATCATGGCGTTGCGATGCTGACGGAAGACAGAAGAGCAAGCGGTATTCTCGGTGTTCTCTCTGTTGCGGATAATATTTCCATTGCATCGCTGAATCATTATCTGAAGAACGGCATCTTCCTCGATAATAAGAAAATCGAAGAGCTCGTTCAGGAAAACATTAAGCAGATGAATACGAAGACACCGTCTTCGAAAACACCCATTCAGTCGCTTTCCGGCGGTAACCAGCAGAAGGTCCTGATCGGACGCTGGCTGGCAAACGACCCTGACGTACTGATTCTGGATGAACCGACAAGAGGTATCGACGTCGGTGCAAAATATGAAATCTACTGTATTATCGCGGACCTTGCAAAGCAGGGTAAGAGCATCATCATGATTTCTTCCGAAATGGGAGAACTCATTGGTATGTCCGACCGGATTATGGTTATGTGTGACGGCCGGATTACCGGTTTCATTGACGGCAAAGATGCAACACAGGAAAACATCATGGAACTGGCTACGCAGTTTGAAGCGTGATGAAAGGAATATAAGAAAATGAAAGACAATAAGAATATTGGATCTCAGATACTGGGGTATGCGAAAGCGAACCCAATCGTCGTACTGCTTGTGATCGTTTCTCTGGCCGTAGGCTTCACAACAAAGAATTTCTTCTCCTGGGGAAACTTCAATAACCTTGTAAGCAACACAGCCATTCGTTTTATTATCGCACTTGGTGTATCCGGCTGTCTGATCACGAAAGGTACTGACCTTTCCGCAGGCCGTCAGGTCGGTCTGGCTGCGTGTCTTGCCGGTATCCTCTGTCAGAGAGGTGATTACAGCGCCCGTCTGTTCCCGAATATCCCGGAAATGAACATGTGGCTTGTTCTTCTGATCGTCATCGCACTCGGTGCCGCGATCGGTATCGTGAACGGTCTGATCATCTCCCGCCTGAAGGTTCCTCCCTTCATTACGACACTTGGCACACAGACAATCGTTTACGGTGCGTGTCTTGTACTGACAGACGCTCAGCCGATCGGCGGTTTCCAGAAAGCTTACACAGCATTCGCATCCGGAAAGATCGGAAGCACCAACGGTTTCCAGATTCCGTATCTGCTGATCATCGCGGCCCTGTTCGCACTGTTCTTCTGGGTACTTTACAACCAGATGCGTCATGGCAAATACATGTATGCAATCGGCGGAAACGAAGTCGCTGCGGAAGTATCAGGCGTCAACACAAAGAAAACAACAATGCTGATCTATATGACAGCCGGTATTATGTATGCAATTGCCGGATGGCTGCTGGCAGCGAAGTCCGGCGGTGCTTCCTCCGGTCTTGGTCAGGGCTATGAGCTTGAAGCAATTGCCGGATGTACGATCGGCGGCGTTTCCACCACAGGTGGTATCGGTACTGTTTCCGGCGTTCTCGTCGGTGTCCTGGTATTTGAGCTTCTGAAGATTGTCCTGCAGTTCCTGAAGGTCAACCCGTACTACAACTTCATCGTTCAGGGTGTCGTTATTGTCGTCGCGGTTGCACTCGATATCAGAAAGAACATCCAGAAGAAGTAATTGCTTTACAGATTACGGAAAGCCTTCCTCCGGGAAGGTTTTTTTCTGTTTTTTTAGGAATTCCGTTTTTTCTAACTAAATAATCATCGAAGGAGGACGGAATCTGCTCAGAGAAACAGAGTATGAGAAGCTGACAATACAG
>CACXDM010000089.1 GCA_902766435.1 uncultured Erysipelotrichaceae bacterium
ATAAAATCCGAACCTTTTGATCTTTATTTGACAGCGTTTAAGCAAAATAGGGTTAAAAGTTCGGATTTATTAAAGGTTCGGATAAATCAAAAAAGCAGACCCGGAGGTCTGCATCATTCCTGTGTTTCGATAAAGGCAAACAGAAGATCCAGTGCGTGACGGATCACGAACTCACTGAATTCCCTTTCCTTTACGGGAATCACCCAGCGGTGTCCCTGGAAATCGATATCCTGATTACATGTAATCAGCCACTTATTCGTAATATAACGCTCAATCTTATCCATCAGTTCCGGATGTACCTTGAATGACTGTCCGATAATGCTCAGAAAGATAAACAGATCATCCTTGCCCGGATTATAATCCTGTTCCAGATTGGCATCGGTAATGACAACTTCCTTGCCGTAGTTCTTCATCATCGTGGAAACAAGATGAGCCAGCGGTCTTGTACCGCCCTGGGCAAAGATATATACCCTTTTGCTGCGGATGACATCATTCGCGACACGGCGCATCTGATCCTGTCCCAGACGTGAAGAACAGAATTCGATATTCTCCACTTTCTTAGCCGTCATCCGGTCAATGTTCTGCGCCAGACTCAGGTTCCTGTTGAACAGACTTCCGTCAATCGAATAGACTTCCTCTTCCTCATCCGCTTCCTCACGGCAGGCCTGCCGGAACGAAGTGATCCCGTCAAAGCCGAGTTCATGAATGAAGTTGATCAGTGTGCTTTTGGATACATCACAGGCAGCGGCCAGTTCGTCTGCCGTCATATCTCCGACTCCGGCAAGATGGGTCAGGACATATTCAATGATCTGATCCTGTGTTCCGCCTTGTTCAATGCCTTCGCGATAGAGCTTCAGTTTTTCATTTATCATGAGACACCTCTTTCCGCTATCATACCAGAAACGTTAAAAAAGGAAAGAAAAATCAGCTTTGCGGGCATTTCCGGAAAAAAGAAACCCCCGCGGAGGTTTCAGTTTACACCGACACGTTTCGTCAGGTCCGCTTTCATATAGTAGACAGCCGTCAGGATTGTGCACACCAGCCATCCGGCAGGATAGCCCATGACAATCGGCAGTACGGTATTGGAAATGAAGTTCGCCATGATGAAGAGATAGATCTGACGGAAGATGACAAACGAGAAGATCATGATCAGCATCGGTGCTCTTGTGTCGCCTGATCCTCTCAGCGCAGCCGACTGCACGTTGGAGGAACATGTCAGGGCATAGAACGGTGAAATCCATCTCAGGAACATCGTACCATAGGTAATGACTTCCGGCTTGCTGTTGAAGAATGCCGTCAGCTGAGGGGCGAAGATCATGACCGGAATCATCGGGATCACGGTAGCCGCTAGAGAAAGCAGCAGAGATACTCTGACGCATTCCTTCACTCTGTCCACTTTTCCCACACCGATGTTCTGACCGACAAATGTCGTTGTTGCAAGTCCGATTGACTGCATCGGCAGCAGCATCAGCGCATCAACCTTGGAATATGCCGTCCAGCCCGACATACAGTCAGCGCCGAAGTGATTGATGTATGACTGTACGAAGATATTCGAGAACGAGATGACTGCCATCTGCAGCGCTGCCGGTATGCCGACACGGATGATCCTTGCCAGATATTCACCGTGAATCTTGATCTTTGAAGGTTCCACCCGGACGATACTGTCCGTCTTCAGCAGTACCCGGAAAATCAGTACGGCCGAAACAAACTGGGCAATAATCGTCGCATAGGCAACGCCTTCAACGCCCATATGGAACACAAGGATGAATGTCAGGTCACCGACTACATTCATCAGAGCTGCCGTTGCCAGAAAATAGAACGGACGCTTTGAATCTCCGGTAGCCTGAAGGATCGCCGCTCCGATGTTGTAGAACAGCAGTCCGGCAACACCGGCAAAGTAAATACTCAGATACCTTCTTGCCTCAGGCATGACATTTTCCGGAACATTCATCAGCCTCAGCATCAGCGGCATCAGCACCAGGCCAAGTACCGTAATCAGAACTGCCAGTACGATCGTCATCATGACCGCCGTATGCACCGTCTTTTTCACTTCCTCTTCTTTGCCTGCCCCGAAATACTGGGCAATGACAACAGAGGCACCGGAGGAAAGACCCATGAAGAACCCGATCAGCATGTTGATAATCGGTCCTACCGTTCCGACTGCGGAAAAGGCTTCATTGGATACATAGTTTCCGACAACCCAGCTGTCCACCATGTTGTAGAACTGCTGGAAGATATTGCCGAGAAGAAGCGGAATGGCAAACATGATCAGAAGACGGGGAATACTGCCTTCGGTCATGTTCTGCGATCTTGTACTGGATCTGCTCATGGTTGTTTCCTCCCTTTACGTTTTATTTTATCGTCAGAAAACAGAGCGCGCAACGTGCGTACACGGTATAATCCTTACAGGAGAAACACCATGAAAAACACACCCTTCACAAAAGAACTGCTGGAAAGAATCAGAAAAGAATATCCGACACCCTTTTATCTCTACAATGAAAAAGGTATCCGTGAAACTGCCCGCAGACTGAAAAAGGCCTTCAGCTGGAATCCGGGATTCCGGGAATACTTTGCCGTCAAGGCACTCCCGAACCCGCAGATTCTTAAGATTCTGCAGGAGGAAGGCTGCGGAACAGACTGTTCCTCATATACGGAACTGCTGCTTGCAGAGAAGTGCGGCTTTCATGATACGGACATCATGTTTTCCTCAAATGACACTCAGCAGAAAGACTATGTTCTTGCGGATCAGCTCAAAGCGTATATCAATCTGGATGACATCTCTCATATCGCTGATCTGAAGAACTGTCTTCCCCGCTTTCCCGAAACCGTCTGTCTCAGATACAATCCCGGCGGTGTATTCACACTCGGAAAAACAGCCGAAGGATTTCAGGTCATGGACTGTCCCGGGGAATCCAAATTCGGCATGCGTAAGGATCAGATCTTCGAAGCTGCCCGGATCCTGCAGAAGGAAGGTGTCAGACACTTCGGTCTCCATGCATTTCTTGCGAGCAATACCATATCCGATGACTACTATCCCGCTGTCGCATCTGTTCTTTTTCAGCTTGCGGTGCAGCTGAAGAAAGAAACCGGATGTCATATTTCCTTCGTTAACCTTTCCGGCGGAATCGGCATCCCCTACCGTCCGGAAGACAGGGAAAATGATATTGAAATTATCGCTGATGGTATCAGGAAAGCATATGAGGAAATCCTCATCCCTTCCGGTATGAATGATGTCAGAATCTTCACTGAGCTTGGCCGGTATATGACCGGTCCCCACGGGTATCTGATCACCAGAGTCATTCA
>CACXDM010000090.1 GCA_902766435.1 uncultured Erysipelotrichaceae bacterium
GGCAGCAGCTCTTGCGACTCTGAAGGAACCGAAAAGGTCAATGTTCATTTCATTTGCGAACTGGTCGTCTGTAATATCTTCTGCCGGTGCAACTGCTCCCGTGCCGGCATTGTTAATCAGAATATCAATTCTTCCGAACTTTGCGAGGATCTGGTCAACAGCGTTCTCAACTGCTTCAGTTGAAGTGATATCACATACTACAGCCATTGTTTCAACGCCATATGTTTCCTTAATCTCTGCCGCAACTTCTTCTATCAGCTTCTGTCTGCGTGCGATTGCAACAATGTTGGCTCCCTGATTGGCAAGCGCTTTTGCCATCTGAACGCCAAGACCCGTGGAACAGCCAGTAACAACAGCTACCTGTCCCTTTAAATCAAAATAGTTTTTCATGTCTAACCTCCTCTCCAAAGTATAACCGATTTTTCTCGTATTGACAAAAAATTAACAAATTCAGGCAGTCAAAAAAAGAGAATCACACTGGATTCCCTTCCGTTTTATTGCTTTATCAATGCTTATTGCTTCATCAGTGAAAGCAGTGAACTGAGCAGCGCTGTTCCGTCATTTGCGGCAGTATTTGCTGCCTGTGTCTGGCCGCCAAGCAGTGTTCCGAGCAGTCCGCCCACGCCACTGTTTGTCGTACTCTGGAAAATACCGACCAGGTCAGAAACATCAAGACCGTCACTGAGATCAACGCCCTTCTTCTGATTCTGCTGAGCCTGCTGTGTTGCCTTTGCGGCGGAAGAAATACTGCTGAGCAGAGCAGGAGCCATAATTGCCAGAACCTTCATTACATCACCGGCAGAAACACCTGACTTATCGGCAATGGATTTTACGGAACTGTCGAGATCATTTCCCAGAATATGGCCGATAATCTTGCCGCCGTCAACCGCATCAGCTTCGCTGATCTGCGCAGGCATTGCCTTGTTGCTTGTATGCTGTGCAAGAGCACCGAGAAGTGACTGGGCACCGCTCTGTGAGGAAGCGTTCTTTGTCAGTGCCTTCATCAGCAGCGGAAGCGCATAAGAAAGGATTGTCAGTACGGTAACGCCTTTGATTCCGGTTTTCTTTTCGGCCGCATCGATTGAAGACTGCTGTGTCATGCTCTTCAGGAGCAACTCCAATAAATTATTCATAACATTCTCCTTTTGCAAATATTATACCCGTAATTATCTGCGATGGTTAAAGAAATCCGAAAGTTCAGCCTGAATTCATTCAATACACAGCGATCAGAAAACATAGAGCATCTGCGGCGCCGCCACTGAAGGACGCTGCCCGTTGAACATCAGACATCTTGTATCAAGCCATGTTTCCTGCATGACGGATTTCAATTGTCTGCGCTGATCATCTGTCATCTTCAGACCGTTATTGTTCAGAAAATCCGCAATATCATCATACTGACAGCCGACTGCGATATTGACAAAGACAACTTCCAGCATCGCATCGGCTTTTTCACTGCTCATAGAGAACATCCGGATCATCCGCTGCTTCAGTTTTCTGTAGGACTGACTTCCCGAGGGATAGAAGTCTTCAGTGATATTCTTGATTTCCGCGTAAGTCGGAAATGAGATGTGATATTCCCTGTGAAGCTGTCTGATCTTGTCCATATTTCCGGTTTTCTCAAGATCAGAGGAAATCAGCTCATTGCCGTGCAGAACAAGATTTGTTTCGGCATAGCGGAACAGTTCGGGAAGAAGAACAAGTACAATCTCCTCATCACTTTCACTTCTCTTCGGATTACGGCGGTACAGTCTGCTAAAATCACCGACTGTGATGATCCCGTAAAACAGCGGTATGAGCTTTGCGCAGTCAAGAAGCCATGACATCTTACGTCTCTTTTCATGAAATGACGGTTCATTGATCTGCTCATAGACGGATACAACATCATCGGGGATACGGAATGTCATATTCATATCCGTTACAAATCCGTAATTCGCTTCGCGGATGCGGTCGGCACTTACATAGTTTGCCTTTGCGACAGATGTCTTTCCCTTACAGGCATATTCAAAGAATGATATATCGTCATCATGCAGAAACATCATTTTCCGCCGCATGACTTCCGGCTGCAGAAGTCTTTCCGCAGCTGCTTCAGCCAGTTCGTCCGGTCTTTCCTTTTTCTGATCCCAGACAATCATCTTCAGTACATCCGCATCATAATTCTGCAGCAAAGCATCTTTCAGACTGTACATAAACCCTCCAAAAAGGAACAGTGATTACTGTTCCCTGAATTTAATCATATTTTCCGACATTTCATCGATGATGGCAATGCTTTCAATACGGTATCCTTTTGCCCGGATGGATTTGCCGCCCTCCTGAAATCCCTTTTCCACGCAGATGCCGAGTCCTGCCACATCGGCTCCCGCCTGTTCGCACAGTGAGATCAGTCCTTCCGCCGCAAGACCGTTTGCCATGAAGTCATCAACGATCAGAATCCTGTCATCCGGTTCGAGATATTTTCTGGAAACGGTAATCGTATAATCACGGTTATATGTAAACGAATGCACGGTGGAGATCAGAACCTCCGCGTCCAGATTCCGGCTGCGTGCCTTTTTCGCAAATACGACAGGTACGCCGAATTTCCTTGCAGTCATAACCGCAATCGCAATCCCGCTTGCTTCGATCGTGACAATCTTTGTGATTCCGTCATCCTTGAACCGTTCGTAAAACTCATCACCGATTCTGTCAAGCAGTTCCACATCAAGCTGATGATTCAGAAAGCTGTCAACTTTCAGAATGTCACTGTTCAGAACCTGTCCGTCCTTCAGAATTCTTTCCTCAAGAAAATTCATGCTTACTCTCCCTTCAATGCATACAGATCCGTATACTTATTCTCCAGATAATCCAGATAATAATTTACATCAAATTCGCTGCCTGCCGCAATCCGCATCACTTCATCCGCGGAATACCTGCAGCCCCAGCGGTGGATCTTCTCCTTCAGCCAATTGATGCAGATATCCATTCTGCCTTCCGAAAGTGCCCTGTCAACATCAATCTCTTCTCTCATTTTATGAACAAACTGTGCCGCAAAAGCGCTGCCCAGAGCATATGTCGGGAAATAGCCGAAACTGCCGTCGCTCCAGTGAACATCCTGAAGAATACCGTCTTTTGCGCCGTCCGCCTTTATGCCGAGATAGTCTTCGTACATCTGATCCCATACCTTGTCGAGTCCCTCAGTGGAGATACTGCCGTCGAACAGACCCTTTTCGATTTCATACCGGATCATGATATGAACGGGATA
>CACXDM010000091.1 GCA_902766435.1 uncultured Erysipelotrichaceae bacterium
AAAAACGGAAGAGTCATCTTCACCGGACCGATCCGGGACAGAAATGTACTCAGGGCTTGGAACACCAGGGCAGATCTGTTCGTCTTCCCCTCCACGTTTGACACCAACGGTCTGGTTGTCAGAGAAGCAGCCGCCTGTGGTCTTGGGGCAGTAATGATCCGGAACTCCTGCGCCGCTGAAGATATCACTGACGGCACAAACGGATTTCTCTGTGATGAGAACGGTGAATCTCTTGCGGCATTTCTGAAGTTTGCCTGCTCACACCGCGAAGAAATAAAGGAAGCCGGGAGAAAGGCAATGAATGAAATCTACCTCTCATGGGATGATGCGGTCGGATATGCCGAACAGCAGTACCGTGAACTTCTGATCCGGAAGAAAAACGGCCTGCTTCCTCAAAGACCCGTTCTGGCAGATGATCCCCTATACAAATACGCAGCCGACGCGGCAGTCAGATATGCCGAAACAGCAGACCGGAGTCAGGCTTTTGAAGAAAGCATGATGGATAATTTTCCTCTCCTTCAGCTCGGAAAAGAGATCAGAGAGAACATCGAATCACAGGTCAGAAAAGCGCTCAGACTATGAGCGCTTTTTACTCCTCATTAAGGTTCCGGATCCACTTGCCCGAAAGAACCCGGAGCGTACCGAGAACTGATTTAATCATCCAGTCCGCCTTCAGTGACAGAAATACGATAAATGCGTCAAGGTGAAGGACCAGACCGGTATAGTATCCCAGCGGAACGGAAACAATCCAAAGGAACACTGCGTCAACCATCATACAGAACTTCGTATCTCCTCCGCCCCTGAGGACGCCTTTGGTGAGAACCGACTGCATTGACTGAAACACAATCATCAGGCTGACCGCAGAGATCATCTGATCCGTGATTTGAGCCGTTTCCGGCTGAATGTCATAGAAGCCGCTGATCATCGGACCGCAGAGTCTGATAAATACGCCGGCAAGAATACCGATAATCGCTGCGATTGTAATTAACGTAATCGCTTCGTGATATGCCTGTTCCTTTTTTCCCTCGCCGATCCGGTTGCCGGTGATCGTGGATGAGGCCATACCGATGCCGGAAGTGAACACGGTGGAGAATCTCTGAATGACCGCAACGATTGCATACGCGGCGGTAAATGCCGTTCCCATATGACCGATGATAATCGATACTGCCGTATTGCCGAATGCGAGCAGAGAATCGGATGCCATGACGGGTACGGAATATTTGAAATACTTGGCTGTGATATCACCTGCCGGCATAAAGATATCCCTGATCCGGAAGCGGATCTTTTCATCCATGAAGAAGAAATGACCGCCGATAATCAGTGTTTCAACGACACGTGCGATTACTGTCCCCAATGCAGCTCCCGCTATCTGCATCTCCGGCATACCGAAATGACCGAAGATGAACACCCAGTTGAAAAAGATATTTACGAAAAACGAGATGATGGAAGAGCGCAGAGGTATCTTTACCGTACCGATGGAACGCAGCACCTGGGTTAATGTCAGGGAAATGCCCATCAAAAAGAATGTCGGCAGACTCCAGTAGAAGTACAGCGCACCTTTACTGATGACATCCGCTTCATTTGTATATACGGTCATGATCTGCGGCGCGAAAAACAATACGGCGCATGTCAGGACTGCCGCAATGGAAAACATGAATCTCAGCATAATCGAAACAGTCTTCTTCAGCGACACAATATCCCTGCTGCCCCAGTACTGCGCCGTAAGAACTGCTGCTCCGCATCCCATCCCCATACACAGGATCTGGAATATATTGATGAAATCATTTGCCAGAGATGAAGCGGAAAGCTGCACCTCACCATATTTCCCCAGCATGATCGTATCCATCATATTCACGCCGATCGTAATGACATTCTGCAGAATAATCGGGGTGGAAATCTGAATCACCCGCCGGTAGAATTCCTTATCTTTTACAAACAGTTTTTCAAGCATGTCAGCCTCTTTCCCATCAGTATCTTATTTGTCTTTTTTCAATTCCGCAATTGCCGGAAACATAAAAAAACGGAACCTCATGTTCCGGAACTGTTATATTTCGCCGGTCATCAGACCGTATTGGCAGTATATTTCGCCCGATGATGATCATCGGTTTACCGCTGTATTTCGCCCGGTA
>CACXDM010000092.1 GCA_902766435.1 uncultured Erysipelotrichaceae bacterium
TACCGGGCGAAATACAGCGGTAAACCGATGATCATCATCGGGCGAAATATACTGCCAATACGGTCTGATGACCGGCGAAATATAACAATTCCGGAACATGAGGTTCCGTTTTTTTGTGCTTCGCATAAAGCTTTTGCGAAAACATGCAATAATGACTCCATACGAGGAGAAAACAGACATGAGAAAGAATTTCGGAAAGAAGACAATCATTACACCGCTGCCGGTTGTAATCATCGGCACATATGATGAAAACGGCGTACCCAATGCAATGAACGCTGCCTGGGCGGGACAGATCGATTCCCATCAGATTATCATCAGTCTTGCCAAACACAAGACAACGGATAATCTGCTTCTGAAAAATGAGTTTACTGTTTCGTTTGCGACAAAGGATACGGCAGCTGCCTCCGACTACTTCGGCATTGAATCCGGAAAGGGCATCAATAAGATTGAAAAGGCCGGCTTCCATGTCACAAAGGGAGAATATACCGATGCGCCGGTATTTGCGGAATACCCTCTTACACTGGAATGTAAGGTCGTGGAAATGAAGCCCGATACGGAAGGATATCTTCTGATCGGAGAGACGGTAAACATGACGGTTCACGAGAGTATTCTTACAGACGGTAAAATTGACCTCGGAAAGATGGAGCCGATCATGTTTGACTCTGCCATGAATAAGTACAGAGTGGTCGGAGAGATCGTCTGCGATGCATTCAAGGCCGGCGCACAGTTCAAATAGGTCATTTTTCCCTTTAAGTTTCCGTATAACGGATCATTCAGGCAAAGCATTGGACAAGAACGGGGGTATATGACATTATATTTAAGCATTTCAGATAAATGCAGCAGAGGGGAGGATCGCGGAATATGACATTGGAAGAAATAATTCAACTGATGCTGGATTCCTTTTTCAAGATTCTGATACCCGGTCTTACAAGAACAATCCCGCTGACAATCCTGGCGTTTTCCTTCGCAATGGTGATTGCGGTTATCTGTTCACTGATCGAATACGCCAAAGTTCCCGTACTGAAGGAGATCGTCAGATTCTATGTCTGGATCATCCGGGGGACACCGCTTCTTGTACAGCTTCTGATCGGTTTCTACGGTCTGACCAGTATCGGAGTCAAAATCGCGCCGTTTACGGCTGCCGTTCTTGTATTCTCGATCAATGAGGGAGCGTATTGTTCCGAAACGATGAGAGGATCACTGGAAAGTGTATCCTACGGACAGTTTGAAGCAGGTTACTGCTGCGGGATGAACTATGTTCAGATCATGCGGCATGTCGTGCTGCCCCAGGCTTTCCGCACGGCTTTTCCCGCACTGGGAAATTCACTCATCAGTATGCTGAAGGACACATCACTGGTTTCAAATATCACCGTAACGGAGATGCTGTTTGCGGCGCAGAGAATTGCCGGAAGAACCTATCAGTATATGGCGATGTATATTGAAGTGGCGCTGATCTATCTTGCGTTCTCCACGATTCTGACGAAAGTGCAGAAGTGGGGCGAAGAGAAGCTGAATTACTACGGCGGCGCCTGAGGAGTGACGGGATATGACAGTATTGGAAATCAAAGACATTCATAAGTCATTCGGGGATCAGGAAATACTGAAGGGCGTGGACATCAAGGTTGAAAAGGGAGATGTCATTGCCATCCTCGGTCCGAGCGGCTCCGGTAAGACAACATTTCTCAGATGCATCAACTTCCTGACGGAGACAGACAGCGGTCAGATGGTGTTTGACGGAAAAACATACGATATGGCAAAGATGAACCGGAAGGACATCGCAGCCATCCGTAAGAAAACGGGATTCGTATTTCAGAACTACAACCTGTTCCGCAACCAGACGGCGCTTGGCAATGTGACGCTGGGTCTCACAACTGTCCGCAGGATTAAGAAAAAAGAAGCAGAAGAGATTGGAAGGAGTCTTCTGGAAAAGGTGGGACTGAGTGATAAGACAGATCTTTATCCCAGTCAGCTCTCCGGCGGACAGCAGCAGCGTGTCGCAATCGCAAGGGCACTTGCGGCCAATCCGGAGATTATCTATTTCGATGAACCGACATCCGCGCTTGATCCGGAGCTGATCGGTGAAGTGCTTTCGGTCATGAAGCGGCTTGCGGATGCAGGCATGACGATGATCGTTGTCACACATGAAATGGACTTTGCGAGAAATGTATCCAACCGCACCATCTTCATGGAAAATGGTGTGATTGTTGAGGAAGGACCTTCAAAAGAGTTCTTCGAGAATCCGAAAATGGAGCGTACAAAAGAGTTTTTACGGCTGGAAGACAGCCGGGGAATCGTAAAGTAGGAGGAAACATGAAAAAGATTACTGCACTTTTTATTGCAACAATGCTTACGGCATCTGTGACAGGATGCTCATCAGCGTCTTCTGCAGCAGCCGGAGATCATCTGAAGAAGATTCAGGATGCCGGCACAATCACGGTCGGTCTGGAAGGCAACTGGCAGCCTTTCTGCTATCATGATGAAACAGATACACTTGTCGGCTTTGACGTGGAAGTCACAAAAGAGATCGCAAAGCGTCTTGGTGTTGAAGTCAATTTCGTTGAAGGTGAATGGGACGGACTGTTCACGGGTCTCAGTACAGGCACATATGACCTTGTTGTCAACGGTGTTGATGTGACGGAAGAACGTCAGAAGTCCTATTACTTTACAGAGCCGTATGCATATGACAAGGTTGTTCTTGTCGTAAAGCAGGACAATACGGATATCACTTCCTATGAGGACCTTGCCGGAAAGAAGACAGCGAACTCCACCGGTTCCACCTATATGGAAATCGGTGAATCCTTCGGTGCAGAGGTCAGTCCGGCACAGACACTGGCTGATACAATGACACTGGTTCTCAACGGACAGGTTGACGCGACAATCAATGCTTCGACTTCCGTTCAGGACTATCTGAAGACAACCGGTGAAACAGGTCTGAAGGTTGTGGCAGAACTGCCTGAGACAACCGCGTATGCAATTCCGCTGCCCAAGACTGCGGAGAATGAGTCTCTTGTTGAGGCAATCAACGAGGCAATCAAGGCAATGCGTGCCGACGGTACACTTGCGGCGATCTCCGAGAAGTATTTCGGCGCTGATCTGACAGCAGAGTAACAACAGTCCCGGCATGCCCGGGATTTTTCTTTCGGGAGGTATTCATGGAACAGATGGGTTTGTTTGAAGAAAATACGGATCACGGGACATTTGAGCCCCTGGCCTCAAGAGTAAGACCGCGGACACTGGATGAGTTTGCCGGTCAGAAACATCTTCTCGCCAAAGGGAAGCTGCTGAGGAATCTGATCGAAAACGACAGGATTTCCTCAATGATCTTCTGGGGACCGCCCGGTGTGGGAAAGACAACTCTTGCCAGAATCATTGCCTCTCATACCCATTCCCGTTTTGTCAGTATCTCTGCCGTGACTGCCGGTGTTAAGGATCTGCGGAAAGTCATGACGGAGGCGGAAGCCGCAAGGAAGGCAGGATACAGAACAATCCTGTTCGCGGATGAGATACACCGTTTCAACAAGGCACAGCAGGACGCTTTCCTGCCGTTTGTTGAAAAGGGATCGGTAATACTGATCGGGGCCACAACGGAGAATCCTTCCTTTGAAGTCAACAGTGCTCTGCTTTCACGCTGCCGTGTCTTTGTCCTCAAACCGCTGCAGCAGGAAGATCTTGTATTCCTGCTGGAACGTGCGCTGAAGGAACCGACAGGGTATGGGGAATATGAAGTGATCATGCCGGAAGGAATGACGGAGAAGATCGCCGACTTTTCCGCCGGAGACGGCAGAACAGCACTGAATACACTGGAAACCGTACTGATGAACAGTGATATACAGGATCACAGGATCATTGTCAGTGAAGACGCGCTGCGTAACTGTATCAGCCGCAAATCCATGATGTATGACAAGACAGGTGAGATGCATAATCAGGTGATCTCGGCGCTCCATGAGAGTGTGAGGAATTCGGACGCGGACGCTGCTTTGTTCTGGCTGGCAAGGATGCTCGATGCCGGAGAAGATCCTGTATGGCTTGCAAGAAGAATGACACATGCGGCAGCGGAGGATATCGGTCTGGCTGATCCCAATGCCCTGAATGTCGCGGTTAACTGTTTTCAGGCAGTCAGGCTGATCGGTATGCCGGAATGCGCGGTTCATCTGGCAGAACTGGTAATCTACCTTTGTCTGGCGCCGAAGTCCAATTCGGTATTCATGGCGTATGAAGCCGCCCGCAAAGACGCAGCGGAACACGATACGGATCCGATTCCCCCGGCTGTCATGGCCGCCTATACGGGACTGCAGAAAGATCTCGGCTACGGCAGCGGATATCAGTATCCGCATGATGCGCCGGATAAGATCACAAACATGCAGTGCATGCCGGATGCCCTTGTGGGAAAGAGATATTATTATCCGACGGAGCAGGGGAAGGAAGCAGCCTGTAAGAGAAGATATGAATGGATACAGGAATGGCACCGCAGACATGACAATGACGCGGAAAGACCTTCACCGTATCCGTATCCCCATGGAAGAAATAATCAGGAGTAAATGAAAATGCCCGCTTTGACGGGCATTTATTGTGTGATTCCGATGTCTCTGAGCATCTGCAGAAATTTTCCGTGAACGACACCGTATGTATTGTATTCCGTGTCAAAGCTGATGCCAATCAGGTTCTTGTTGTTGGCCGGCGCATCCAGGATATCCGTTTCATGGTATATGCCGCGCTCTGTAAGCAGGTCATCCATCCGGTGTGCCTGAACAGTATAGGTTCCCGTGTTGCCGTCCGCGATCAGCAGGGGCGGGAAGTCATCTGTGATATATGCCGTACAGTCTGCTCTTTTGGCATCTTTGCTTTCATGAAGGGAGAAGCAGCTGTAATAGGAACGTGACTGCTGATACATGATGAAGTCCGTGAGGGGATAGTTTGTTTCATCACTGTACTGCGGCTGATAGCAGGCAGATACAAGATAGGCTGCCTTCAGCTGTTCTTTTGCGACTGGTGTAAGACCGGTTTCGGAAGCGTATGCGGGATTGTATGCGGCACAGAGATACTGGATGACGATTTCGGCTCCGGCTCCTGTTCCGCCGCAGACGATACTGTTTGTACTGGTCTGCAGCTCATCCTGATGGTCCTGAAGAAAGAGAAAGAGACGCTCTGCCTGGATTAACGGTACGGGATACCGGTAATCAGGAGCCAGGGCATAATCAGCGGATACAATGTCATATCCTTCCTTCAGCAGCGCCGCAAAGAACTGCTGTGTGCGGTCTTCGCTGTCTCTGCTTCCGCTGATGAAACCTCCGCCATGGAACCAGACGAACAAAGGGGCGTTTTCCTTACCTGAGCGCATCAGGTTAAATACGCTGTTGGGATATTCCGTATCATACTGTATGTTCCGTATGATCTGAAAGTTACCGGCATATTCCTCTTCCGTTACCGGAGCGTATTCCGTGATGTTTGCGGCTTGCGGGTTCATTCTGCGCACCATATCATCCGGCTGAAATGACAGCAGGGAAAGCCGGACAAAGCCGTACATGAGTAAGGTCATCATCCCGAGATGAAGAAGCCAGTATATCTTGTCATCCGTAAAACTCCGTTTCCAGACAGAGATATTCAGCTTCAGATACCGGATGAGTTCCGCCGTTCCGTATATTGAAGACAGAATACATGAAGCGTACCATGCGTACTCACTTCCCATGATCAGCCATACGGCAGCCGTGATGAGGCAGAGCAGTGAAAGAACGGAAAGCAGCTTCCGGTGTTCCGGTTTCTGACGGTAATACAGAAAGAGATTAATCAGACAAAGAATGATATTCAGTGTCATCAGTCCCTTACGGTGGGATATAAGAAAAAGGCTGCAGACGGCGGAAAACCATACTGCGGCCGCTATATGTACTGTTGTGGTGTTTTTCCGTTTCATCAACGCGATTATACCATTACCTGACATTGATGCGGTAAATATGATCCTTTGTGACGGAGTCCACTGTTCCGTCTTCCGAGACAACGATGCCGACGAAGTATTCGTCCAGCTGGGCACGGCGGTTGATGTAGTTGACGGTGGAATTGTATCTGGCGCCGCGGGCAGGTGAGCCTCTGGTTACGGCATCACCGTCAAGAATCGCTCCGATGCATCTGCAGCGGCAGTCGGTATCCATCAGGACAGCCCCGTCAATAGAGGTAATATAGGAAATCAGTTCACTCTTTTCATAGAGATTCACGGTATTGATTCCCGTGGCTACCTTTGCATTGCACAGACGTTCTGATTCGGCTTCGATCATTTCGGGATTGCCGATAATCATGATTGTGCCGTGTCTTTGTCTGGCGGCGGCTTCAATCACGCTTTCCAGCATATTCAGCTTTTCCTCGGTAAGTGAACCGGAGAATTCGCCGAGATACTTCTTGGCGGAGAAATTCCGGCTTCTGTCGGTGTGAATATGATAATGGGCATTGTAATAGGAGATCTTGCCGGTGCCTTCATAGGTGATTGTAAAGGCAAGATTGTCCCACATTCGGATCTTGCATTCCGTCTGATATGGTTCGTCGAATGTCAGACCGCGGATTCTGCCGGCTTCATTGATGACGATTGCGAAATGCTTGTCCGAGAGTTCTACGAGTTTCCGGATCTGACGGAGGTTTTCGATGGAGAACGGTACGGAGTCACTGAATACGATATCCAGTCCCTTGCGGGCAGTACGTTTTCCGGCTGCCGAATCAAAGCGCGGGACATAGATGGTGCAGTCGATCGCATCACCCTCATATGTCATGGCGGACAGGGTCAGAATGAAATTGATGTCGATCCGGTAGAACCCGTAAAAGAATTCGGATACACCGCTCGAGATCATCATCTCATACATATGGGACATTCTGATCCGGCGGATACCGTATATCTCGGTCTGCCGGAAGAATTCCGTGCAGAATGCGCTGGTAATAAACTGCAGGGGAGAAATGCCGTCCTCACGGAAATCAAATACGGCGAAGACATCATCGGCATACCATGTATAGGAGTTTTCGAAGTTTTCGATCATCGAAAGATCCTTCACGGTACATTCCTTCAGCTTATTTGATTTTCTGGTTACGGTAATGATCGGATAACCGTTTTCCATTCCTTCTTCCTGCGTGGTCGGGACCGCGGAAAAATGGATGTTGAAATCGGGCACGGTTTTGGGTTCATTATAAAGATTACGCAGAAGGGCAGCGTACATGTCACGGATCTTGAAAAAAAGATCTTCTTTTGTCAAAGACTCTCTGCCGAGAAGGTTGCTCCAATAATCTGTCATAAACATTACTCTTTCCGCTTCTATTCTAGCATACAGACAGCTTTCAGGCGAAAAGCATCGTAAACATTGATGATGCAATCATAAATCTTTTTTCTTTTGTGTCAGCTTTGTTACAATGAAATCAGATAAGAGAAACGGAGAAAGATAATGAGCTATAAGTTGATCGTTGCTGATCTGGATGAGACGTTGATCAGCCGTGACCGTACTATCTGCAGAAGGAATATCGAAGCAATCAAAAAAGCAACGGCTATGGGCGTGAAATTCGTTCCCGCCACCGGCCGCGGCTATAATTCCGTGCATGATACACTGCAGCAGCTGGACCTCTTTGAAAAAGAGAACCAGTATACGATTTCCTACAACGGCGGAGCCATTACCGAAAACAAAGGGGAAAGACTTCTCTATTTCCAGGGCATCACATTCGAAGAAGCCGAAGCACTTTATAAATACGGTCTGCGTTACGATGACATCTGTATGCATGTCTATACGCCGGATCAGGTATGGGTTAAGAACTTTTTCCCGGAGGAAGTTGAATATCTTGCCGCAAGACAGCCCTGTACCGAGATCTTTGAGGATAATATCGATTTCCTGAAGGAAAAGGATATTGTCAAATTCATCTATATGAACACCGATTACAGCTATCTGCAGAGAATCGCGGAAGAGGTAAAGGACCTGACAACGAATATGGATGTATCCTATTCCTCCAACCGTTATATGGAAGTCAACCGCAAAGGCGTATCCAAAGGAGCGGGACTGCAGAGGCTGTGTGACATTCTCGGTATCGATATCGCCGATACGATTGCCATCGGGGATAACTACAATGACCTTTCCATGATCAAGGCTGCCGGTCTTGGCGTAGGTGTTGCGAATACGGTGGAGGCCATGAAGGCGGAATGTGATTTCATCACGGAAGCGGACTGTGATGAAGGAGCTGTCGGGGAAGTGATCGAGAAGTTCATTCTCAGCAAGGCAGATTAACAGAGGAAACATGCATGACGATCGGTGAAAAGATCATCGCATTGTTAAAAGAGACGGGAATGACGCAGAAAGAGTTCTCGGTAAGAACCGGAATCCCGCCGACAACCGTCAGTGACTGGAAAGCCAAGAAGCTGAATCCGTCTTCCGATAAGATTCTCGTGATCTGTGAAGTTCTGGAAATCAGTCCGTATGTTCTGCTTTCCGGATCCGATCCGGCAAAAAGCGCGCCGGAGTCCCTCACGGTATACCGCGGCAGCAATGAATATGATCTTGTTTTGGCATATCAGAAACTGGATCAGGAAAAAGCAGCCCGTCTTCTGGGCTACGTGGATTCTCTGAAGCAGGGATAAGACAAAAGAAAGTACCGGAAAGGCAGACGTATTAAAGAATTTCAATCCCGGAAGGAATGACGGCATAACCGGCATTATGTTGGTTATGCCTTTTTATCTGCGCCCAATGAACGTTCAATCTTCCGGGCCTGTATTTGTTCATCATATGAGCGGCCACAGCGCAGCCTGCCGGAATAATTCCGGTCAGGGAAGTGGATTTCTTCACTTTCCCGTGATTGAATATAGGGCGTTGGAAGAAACGCATTATTCAATGCAGGAGCACTATGACTGTTCCATATGCCGATTGGCCGGAACATCACGCGACCCGGCTGCAGAAGCAGGAAGGGGGAATAGTGACCGCGTGCCTGTACTTCAACATAGTAGTACTTCTGCAGCATTGCCTTCTGGGCATTCAGCACATCATGGGGATCCGGTGAAGCGGGATATACACCGTTCATACCGATCATACAGCCGATCATTGCGTCATGGTCAATCTCATGACATGCCTTGACTGCCAGAGCGGAAGCGACCAGCTCGTGGTGAGCGGAAGTATACCTCAGCTTTTCGATATCGTCTCCCTCATTGACCAGTACGGCGCCTTCCTGTACGAGGTGATGCGCGCCCATCTTGACGAATTCAGCCTGGTTGTTGATTTCGTTGAATGTCATCCAGTATTTGACTTTGCCCTTGTATCTTTCGAAACATGTTCTTGCATACTTCTCAAAGAAGCCGATGCATCTTCTGTCCATGAATCCGTTGTACTTGTCAGCCAGATGGTAGGGCATTTCGAAGTGGGACAGGTGATGACAGGTTCGATGCCGAGGTGGTTCGGGTAGTCTTCACCTTCGAGTACGCCTCTTGTGATGCGGCGCGGTGTCTTTGTGACGTTGTCGCCGGCAGTCATGACGTCAGCGATGGAAATACCCTTTCCGTCAACGTCCCAGGCACCTTCTGCCTGATGAGCGGCGATGACGACGCCCCACAAAAAGTCTTTTCTGAAACCTATTATATTTTCTCCTTTTTCCGATGAATCTGTTATAGCATTATCGATTTTCCGGTGGATTATGATTACACTGTTTTCCGCAAAGAAATGATATATTGTCTGCGGAGGTACAGGCGATGAAAGTATACGGAAGTCCGCTTTGTCCCGACTGCCGGGAATGTAAAGTGAATTTTGACGCGAATCAGGTTGAGTATGAATATATCGATATTACTGCTTCAATGGCAAATCTGAAGGAGTTTCTGAAACTGAGAGATCATGAGGCGGTGTTTGAAGCCGCAAAGGAAAACGGAAGTGTCGGTATTCCGGCCATATGCAGTGATGAAGGAATCACGCTGGACTGGGAAGGATGGCTGACGTCTCATGACAAACAGGTTGTATATCATGAAAACGGTGAGGTGAAAGCCTGCTCGATTGACGGAAAAGGATGTTAAAAACCGGCGGACTGCCGGTTTTATTGTTATGCATGGTTTTCAATCAGAGCGAACTGTGATTCATAGAGATGCCGGTAGAAACCGTTCTGTTTCATCAGTCCTGCATGATTTCCCTGTTCGATGATCTTACCGTCCTTCATGACGAGGATGATATCGGCATTGCGGATCGTGGACAGACGGTGGGCGACGACGAAGCTTGTCCGGCCGGCCATCAGTTTGTCAAAGGCTTCCTGAATCTGCAGTTCGGTTCTTGTATCGATACTGGAAGTCGCTTCATCCAGGATCAGCATCGGCGGCAGACAAAGCATGACTCTTGTGATACAGAGAAGCTGCTTCTGTCCCTGGGAGAGACTGTCATCGGAAATCACGGTATCCAGTCCCTGCGGCATACGCCGGATGAATTCCCAGCTGTGGGCTTCCTTTGCGGCCTTGATGATCTCTTCATCCGAGGCATCAGGTCTGCCGAAGGCGATATTGGCTCTGACCGTATCGTTTTTCAGCCAGGTATCCTGAAGAACCATACCGTAGTTCTTTCTTAAGGAATGCCGGGTGACATCACGGATATCCGTATCATCCACGCTGATGGAACCGTCATCAACATCATAGAAACGCATCAGAAGATTGATGAATGTGGTCTTGCCGCAGCCGGTGGGACCGACAAGGGCAATATGCATTCCTTTTCCGGCAGTCAGATTGAAGTTTTCGATCAGACTGCTGTTTTTGTCATAGCTGAAGGATACATCGTCAATCCGGATATTGCCTTCCGCTTCCGCCATTTCAGCCGGCTTTTCCGGGATCTCCTGTTCCTCCTCAATGAAGGCAAATACACGGGAGGCGCAGGCAAGGGCGTTCTGCAGTTCGGTGATGACGGAACTGATGTCATTGAACGGCTTCATATACTGGTTGGCATAGCTTAACATGACCGTTAATCCGCCGACCGTAAGATTTCCCTTCAGAATCAGAAACGCGCCGAGGCAGGCAACTGCCGCATAGGTGACACTGTTGACGAAGCGGGTTGTGGGATTTGTGATGCTGGAGAAGAACACTGCTTTCTGACTGTAGTTCTGCAGGTCCTTGTTGATCTCGGAGAATCGTTCTGAGGCAGTCTGCTCATAGCCGAATGCCTTGACGATCTTTTCGTTTCCGATCATCTCTTCAATCAGCGCTGTCTGCTTTCCTCTTGTCTCACTCTGTTTACGGAACATCGCGTAGGAGCGGGAAGCGATATATCTTGCCGCAAGAAGACTCAAAGGAGTCAGGACTAAAACGAGAAGGGAGATCGGAACGCTTTTCCGGAACATGAAGTACAGTGTGACAAGAATCGTGATGACGCCGGTAAACAATTGGGTAAAACCGAGAAGCAGACCGTCACTGAGCTGATCGACATCGGCGATCACCGCGCTCACAATATCTCCTGTCTTACGGCTGTCAAGATAGGAGAGGGGAAGCCCCTGCAGACGCCGGATGGCAATAGCCCGGATATCCCTGACTGTCTGGAATGCGATACGGTTGTTGATGAGATTCATGATCCATGTGGCAGCTGATGTCAGCAGGATCAGCTTCAGAATCAGGGAAGCCTGTTCTCCTACGGCGCTCATATTAACGTTTCCTTCGGAAATGATATGATCGATCATTTCACCGAAAAGGATCGGGATATACAGTGTCAGAACAACGGAAACAGCAGCCAATAGGATACTGATGATCACAAGGAGTGTATACCGGCGGATAAAGCGCAGCACTTTCATCAATGTATTATTTCCTGACATCGTCTGCCTCCTTTCTTTCTTCCGGGAACTGGGAGTAGTAGATCTCCTGATATGTCCGGCAGGAAGCCAGAAGTTCCTGATGTGTTCCCGTTCCGGCAAGTGTGCCGTCATCGAGGACGAGGATCTGATCCGCATGCATGATCGATGATGCTCTTTGGGAAACAATGAATACGGTTGTATCTTTCAGAGTGCTTAATGCTTTGCGGAGAGCTGCGTCCGTCGCAAAGTCAAGCGCGCTTGCACTGTCGTCAAGAATCAGGATCGAAGGATTTCTGACTAAAGCTCTGGCAATCGTCAGACGCTGTCTCTGACCGCCGGAAAGATTCCTTCCGTTCTGTTCAAGTTCGTAATCCAGCTGTCCTTCCTTTCCTTCTATGACTTCTTTGGCCTGGGCCAGTTCCGCCGCTTTCATCAGCTCTTCATCTGTGGCATTTTCTCTGCCCCATTTCAGGTTGTCACGGATTGTGCCGGCAAAGAGCACCGCTTTCTGTGGTACGATGCCGATCTCTGAGAGAAGCTCCTGCTGCGGCCAGTCCTTCACATCCGCACCATTGACCAGAACATGTCCGGAAGTGGCGTCATAGAAACGGGGAATCAGATTCAGCAGGGAAGATTTACCCGAACCGGTGGACCCGATGATGCCGGTAACCTGTCCTTTTTTTGCGGTGAAGCTGATATCGGTAAGGCTTTCCGCTCCCGCTTTGGCATAAGTGAAGCAAACGTGATCGAATACGACAGCGTTTTCCGTATCAGAAGCAGCAGGGGAAACAGAGGCATATTTCATGGACGGTTCAGTTTCCAGTACGTCTTTGATTCTTCCGGCACAGGCAAGGGAACGGTTGATGGTAATGATCAGAGAGGCGAGCTTGATCAGTTCGACGATGATCTGCGCCATGTAGTTGTATAAGGCAACGACATCACCCTGTTTCAGGATGCCGAGCTGCACCTGCAGGGCGCCTTCACGGATCAGGATAATCGTTGCAATGTTGATAATCGTGTAAGTCAGCGGATTCATCAGCGCCGAGATTCTGCCGACAAAGAGATTCATGTCGGTTAATGAATTGTTCCGGCGTCCGAACTCTTCAACTTCATCCTCTTCCTTGCGGAAGGCGCGGATGACTCTGACACCGGTCAGATTTTCCCTGACCGTACTGAGAAGGGAATCAGCTGCGGACTGTACTTTGGCAAACAGAGGGATACTGACAAGCATGATGCCGAAGACGACTGCCAGAAGAACCGGTATCGCCGCAAGGAAGATGAGCGCGCACTTCACATCAATCGTAAACGCCATGATCATTGCGCCGAATACGATGAAGGGGCTTCTGAGAAGCAGTCTCAGGGCGAGGTTCAGACCGTTCTGTACCTGATTGATATCCGTAGTCAGACGGTTGATCAGGGTGGATGAACCCTGGGTATCCAGCTCTGTATAAGAGAAGGAAAGAATATGATCAAACAGCGCCTGACGAAGGGATGAGGCAAAGCCGACGCTTGCCTTTGCCGCAAAGTACTGGGCTGTGATGCTGCAGACAAGACTGATCAAGGCAAGAAGCACGAGAATCATCACCTGACGGATAATCAGTGATGTGTCATTGTTCGCTATGCCGTTGTTGATGATGCCGGCAACGACAAGAGGAACCAGCAGATCAAGAAAAGCCTCCAGCATTTTGAACAGCGGGGCAAGAATACTTTCTTTTGTATAATTTCTGAGATGTGAAGTCAGTTTGTTCATAATAATCTCCGATGTATTATATTCTACCTTTTTTACTCTTTAATGGGACAAAGGCGGTGTAAAAATATCAAATGTGTTTTTTTGCCGGTCCCGGTAAAGTATGATGGTATCAGGAAAAAACCGCGGAGTTACAGCGGCAGGGCAGCAGAGATGAGAAAATATGATTCGGTATTATTTGATCTTGACGGGACACTGACGGATTCGGGACCGGGCATTATGCGGAGTGCGGCGTATGCCATGAATGAAATGAAAATCATACAGACAAGTGATGAAAGCCTGAGAGTGTTTGTCGGACCTCCGCTGAAGGATACATTCATGCGGTTCGGTGTGCCGAAGGACCGGGTAGATGAGGCAATTGCGCTTTATCGGAAATGCTATAATGCCGGCGCCAAGTTTGAGAATATTCCTTATCCCGGTATAGAGGATCTGCTGGGGAAGCTGAAGGAAGAGGGTTTCCGTCTGTTTGTGGCGACGTCAAAACCGGAAGAACTGGCAGTTGAAATACTGAAGCACTTTTCCATGGACGGGTATTTTGAAGTGATTGCCGGAGCGACGATGGACTATTCACGGGAAAGGAAAGATCAGGTTCTTGCCTGGCTGCTGCAGACAGCTGATGTCGGAAATGCGGTCATGGTCGGCGATACGGAATATGACGTCAGCGGCGCAAAGGAACACGGTCTTCCTTGTATCGGTGTATCCTGGGGATACGGGACTGTCGGTAATATGCGGAATGCCGGCGCGCTGCAGATCGTCAATACAATGGAAGAACTGCATGGAGCCCTGCAGGGCTGAATATCATAATCAGTAAAAGAAGGAGTTGTTTATGTCACAGGTGAAAATCGAATACTTTGGTCATTCCTGCTTCCGGATTACCGGAGACAAAGGATGTGTTGTTTTGGACCCGTATGAAAAGGGAAGTGTTCCCGGAACGGAGATGCCGGAAGGCATTACGGCCGATGCCGTTTACTGTTCCCACAACCATCACGATCATAATGCGGCAGACAGAATTACCCTCAGCGGAAGAACTGCGCCGTTTGAAAGATCGGTAATAACCGTACCTCACGATGATCAGGGCGGTAAGCTGCGCGGGATGTCGGATATCAATATTCTGAAGAGTGAAGACATTAAAATCGTTCACTTCGGAGATATCGGACGTGATCTTTCGGATGAAGAAGCGAAAGAGCTGGAAGGCGCGGATATCATCATGATTCCTGCCGGCGGTCATTTTACAATTGATGCCGCACAGGCTTACCGGATCATGAAGCGTCTTTCTCCCTCACTGACCATCCTGATGCATTTCCGCAGGGGAAACATGGGATATGATGTCATTGCCGAGATCGGTGATATCAAAAAGGTATTCACTGAGACAGAGGAAACCGGTGTCAGTGAATATGTATATGAAAAAGGCAGGGATTCCGGCAGGGTCATTACGATGAAACCGGCTGTCTGATATATAATGGTTTCATGAATGAAGTCGCCGGTGCTCTGTTCCGCGCCCTGCATGAGGGAAAGTGGATCAGTATAGAGTATCAGAATCAGGATTCCGAAATCTCAAGATACTGGATCGCAGTAAAGGGGATTGATCCTCTGCACAGAAGAATCCGTGCAGAGGGTTTTCATATTGTCAGGCATCTGAGCGCGGAGATGTATCTGTATCTCGACCGGATTCTTTCCGCTCACGTACTGGACGGTACGGTCTGTGAGATCAATCAGGTGCTGATCGATGACATAGAGGCATATCCGGGAAAGTACAGTTCCGTCTTCCCGCATACGGTCAATCTGAGAATACTCGACTATCTGTGTGAGTGCAGCAGACTGGACACGACACCGTACAGGAGTGAATACGAACTGATCCGCAGACTTGATGACGCTGTCTTTGCGGAAGGGGGATATACCCTGGATGAGGATCAGTTTTCCATGCTTGTGCGTGACTTTCAGCTGATGACCTCACGGAAAAGCAGACAGCTTCGTATACGGGATATCGGAATGAATATGCTGAGCATTCATACAAGACACGGTCTGTATGTTCTTTCCTATTGTCCGCTTCGTCTGGATATCAAAAAGAGAATGCTTGTCAAGGATCCTCCTGTCATCTGCAGTGAGTTTACCGTAAACGGCTCAAGGGAGAGTATCCGTCAGTTTATCAGTGAAGAAGATTTATGGCTGCTGAATGATCCGGAAGCCAATATGGAACAGATCCGTGAGACGGTTACTCAGCGCCGGCATGACGTACAGGTTGATGACATGCCGTATATCATTGCCGTGGATCGGAATAATTATGCCGGTCTGCAGGCGGAATATTCCGGAATCATGAAAATGTACGATACGGATTCGGTTACTGATCCGGTTAAGGCCTTTTTCGGCTCCTATACCGGAAGACAGGGCAGACGGAGAACGGTCCCCTTTGCCTTAACGGACAGGAAAATCAATTTTGATCAGCTTCTGGCAGTGAATCACGCAATGCGGGATTCTCTGACATACGTGCAGGGACCACCCGGAACAGGCAAGACACAGACAATCGTCAATACCATTCTGACGGCTTTTTTCAACGGCCGTACGGTTCTGTTTGCCTCGGGAAACAATCATCCGATCGACGGAGTCATCGATAAGCTTGACGGGCTGTACTTCGGAGACAAGAAGATTCTTTTTCCCGCACTGCGGCTTGGCAACAACGATGAGATTCTGATCACACTGCTGAAAATGAAGAAAACCATATCCGGTCTGAAAAAAGTCAGAATTCCCGAAAAGAAGATGCGTGATTTCCGGAATGAAAGAACGAAGAAAATGAGACAGCTCAGCGCGCTTCTGAAGAGCTACGAGGACAGTGTTGATCTGCGGGAAAGAAAGGAAGCGCTGGAAACACTGCTGGCAAATACCGGACAGATGAATTTCCAGATTTCCCTGCAGACCGGACAGCTGCCGCTGATCCTGCAGAAGCTGAAGGAAGCGGAAAAGAATCTGGCAGAAGCCGATTTCCGTCTTTCCGATGAGGAAGCGGAACAGATGAAGGAATATCTGTACTATGCCTCATACAGATGCTGGCAGAAGGCTGCCGCAGACGAAAAACTTGCGGTCATCCTGAATATGCCGGAAGAAGAAATGACGGCAGGCTTAAATCATTATCTGTCCGATGCGGAAAATGTCAGAGCGCTGACAGAGATGTTTCCGGTGATTGCCACGACATGTATATCCGCCCATAAGATCGGTCTGCCGGAGACGTATTTCGATATGACGGTCATTGATGAGGCAAGCCAGTGCAGTCTGGCTGTTTCACTGCTGCCGATCATCAGAGGAAGAAGCCTGCTTCTGGTCGGGGATCCCCAGCAGTTGAGTCCCGTCATTCTTCTCGACCCTGAGAATAACCGCATTCTGCGGCAGAAATACCGGATTACCGATGAATATGACTATATTCAGAATTCCATCTATAAGACGTATCTGAGGTGTGACGCGGTCAGTGATGAGATACTGCTGCGGTATCATTACCGGTGTGATCCGAAGATTATCGGCTTCAGCAACCGCAAGTATTACAACAGGAAGCTGAAGATTGAGACAATGCAGTCGGAAAACGCGCTTACATTCATTGATGTCGGACGCAGCGGATCAGCGGAAAGAAATTCTTCCGGGGCAGAGGCAGATGCAGTGCTGAAATACATCCGCGAACATCCCGGGGAGAATATCGGCATCATCACGCCGTTTGTCGCCCAGAATGAACTGATCCGGGATATTCTGAAGAACAACGGACAGGAGAACGTGGAGTGCGGTACCGTACATGCCTTTCAGGGTGATGAAAAGGATACGATACTCTTTTCGGTGTCGGTTAACGAGAATACCGGACCGAAGACCTACAGCTGGCTGAAGAACAACCGGGAACTGATCAACGTTGCCGTCTCAAGGGCAAAGAAGAAACTGGTGATGATCGGCAGTATGAAGGATATTGAAAGACAGCGCGATCCGGCCGGAGACGATCTGTATGAACTGGCATCCTATGTAAGGAACCAGGGAAATTATCAGGTGACTTCCTGCGCTTCGGCTTCCCGCGCGCTCGGCATCAAGCCGTACAGCACTGAGACGGAAGAAGCATTCCTCGTCAACCTGAATCACGCTCTGGAAAATGCATTCCGTGACGGGACACGCTTCTTTGTTCACAAGGAGGTTCCTGTTTCCCAGGTGTTTACCGGCAATGCGTCAGTGAGTGATTATTTCTACAAAGGAAGATTTGACTTTGTCGTATATCAGAGGGTCGGCGGCAGACAGATGCCGGTACTGGCAGTGGAACTTGACGGACCGGAACATAAGGATGATGAGATTGTCAGACGCAGAGACGCCGAAAAGGAAAAGATCTGTCATGAGCGTGGGTTTGAGCTGATCCGCGTTGACAATTCCTATGCCAGAAGATATCACTATATGAAGGAAATTCTGACCCGTTACTTTTCATTGAGGTGATCCGGGGAGTAGAATAATACGGGAGTTTGAATATGGAAATATACAGTCGTTTGGAAGAAATACCTTCCGGCAGCGCTTCGGAAAAGCTGACACCGGGGTGTCTGGTTCTGGAAGGCGGCGCATGGCGCGGTTTATATACACAGGGTGTTCTCGATGTATTCATGGAGAATGATCTGAACATACAGACGGTGATCGGCACAAGCGCCGGCGCCATGGCAGGCATGAGCTATGTGTCAGGTCAGATCGGCAGAGCTGCCAGATTCAATCTGAGACACCGTCATGACCGGCATTATGTCGGGGTAGGTGCACTGTTGGAAGATCACGGGATCACCGGCTTCAGCTATCTGTTCCGGATACTGAAGGAAGAAGATCCGATCAATGAGGAACGCTTCTTTGATCCGGCAAGAAGATTTGTCGTTACTGCCACGAATATCGAAACGGGTGAAACAGAATACTTTGACCGTGATGCATGTGACATTGAAAAGGCAGTACAGGCTTCCGCTACGGTGCCGTATGTATCCGAAGCTGTATGGATCGGCGATAAGAGATATCTTGACGGAGGGATCGGTGTCAAGATTCCATATCAGTGGGCGCTGGATCAGGGATTTGAAAAGATCCTTGTCATCCGTACAAGAGACAGGAATTTCCGTAAGCCGGTGCACCGTCCGCTCGGTCTTACAAGAAGGGAATACAGACACTATCCTCTGCTGAAAAAGGATCTGATGGAGGAAGCGCCCCGCTACAATGTTCTGGTTGACAATCTGAATCTTCTGGAGGAGCAGGGAAGACTGAAAGTGCTCGCACCGAGCAGACCTGTCGACATCCGCCGCTTTGAAGGTGACATGGAAGTGCTGGGGGATATTTACTTCCTCGGCCGCAGGGACGCACTGGATCATCTGGATGAGATCAGAGCATATTTCGGTGGCCGGTAAAACAGGTTGTCATCGGAAAGAAATGTGCTAATATGTTTTAGTCTTAAGAGAAAACAGACTTTCAGGGAAAGGAGAAAACCATGGAAAACGAAAACAGCAAAGCTGCCAAATGGAGGGCAATCGCGATTGTGGCAATGACTCTTCTTGTCATGCTTGCGTGTGTTCACTGGATGGGCTCAGGAGCCGCATCCGGCGCTGCATCACCGGAAGAACCGGTAACAGCAGATACATCACTTTCTTACTGGACGGAAGACGCTCAGGCAAAGAATGCACTGGTCACATATATTGAAGCGGTCACCGATGAGAACAACCCGGACTATATTCCGGTTGAAAACAGAATCGCCGTGTTTGATCTTGACGGCACACTGTTCTGCGAAACAGACCCGAACTATTTCGACTACACTCTGCTTCTGCACCGTGTAACGGAAGATCCTGATTACATCGACAAGGCTTCTGATTTTGAAAAGGAAGTTGCCCAGAAGATCAAGACACAGAATGAGACAGGTGAGTCATTCTCCGGTCTCGAAGTCGATCACGGAAAAGCTGTCGCATCTTCATTTGCCGGTATGACGATCAATGAGTTCAATGCGTACATTCAGGAATTCAAGAAGCTTCCGATGCCCAGCTATGAGGGAATGACAAGAGGCGAGGGCTGGTATCAGCCGATGCTGCAGGTTGTCAATTATCTGCAGGCAAATGACTTTACGGTCTTTATTGTCAGCGGAACCGACAGATTCATCGTCCGCGGTATCTGCGACAATTCTCCTCTGAATGTTCCGAACAGCCAGATCATCGGCTCCGATGAAACGGTTGTCACGAAGAAGCAGGGTGATGAAGACGGTCTGAATTATGTGTATGAAGCAGATGATGAGCTGATTCTCGGCGGTGAGTTCATTGTCAAGAACCTGAAGATGAACAAGGTTGCCGTCATTGCCCAGGAAATCGGTGTTCAGCCGGTTCTGTCCTTCGGCAACAGCTCAGGTGACGCCAGCATGGCTGAATATACCATCAACAACAATCCCTACAAGGCACTTGCCTTCATGCTCTGCTGCGATGATACAGAGCGTGAAAACGGAAACGTTGAAAAGGCCGACAAGATGTACAGCCTCTGTGAGGAATTCGGATGGATTCCGGTATCCATGAAGAATGACTGGACAACAATCTACGGCGACGGCGTAACACACAAATAAGAGATGATTGAAGCGGGCATCGGTGAATACCGGTGCCTTTTTCGTTCTGACGGAAGAGGGGTTTCGGGATATCTGTCTGCTCAGCGCTTCATACATGAAAAAATGCAGGCATTCACCTGCATCCGTGATTCTTATCTGACAACGTATTCCTTCAGACGGCGGAAGGCTTCCTCCACTCTGGATTTGGGAAGGGCAAGGTTCATACGGATTGTGTAATCCATGCGGAACGGTCTGCCATCCTGCCAATAGACACCGTATTCCCAGCCTTTTTTGATCAGCTCATCCAGTGTGATGTTATTTGCCTTACAGTACTCTTCACAGTTGATGTAAAGCATGTAGGTTCCTTCCGGCTTTGCCAGGGAGAAGCCTTTGAAGTTTTCCGTAATGAAGTCATATGCATAATTGACATTTTCATTGAGGACTGTCTTCAGCTCTTCAAGCCACTCATATCCTTCCGGTTCATAGGCACCGATCAGGGCATACATGGAAAGAACATTCATGGAGTTGTAGTGAGACAAAGATGATTCCTTAAGAATTCTGTCACGGAGCCACTTATCATAAATAATGTGATAGCTGCCGATCAGTCCGGCAAGGTTGAATGTCTTGCTGGGAGCGTAGAAAGCTGCCGTATGGGTACGGGCGTATTCGCTGACGGACTGGGTGGGAATATGCTTATGACCTTCAAGGATCAGATCACTCCAGATTTCATCGGAGATGACATAGACACCGTGCTTTTCATAGATGGCCATGGCTTTTTCGATTTCTTCTCTTTCCCAGACTCTGCCGCAGGGGTTATGAGGACTGCAGAAAATCGCCGCATGGATATTCTTTTCGACAATCTTCTTTTCCATATCTTCATAATCCATCCGCCAGATGCCGTTTTCATCTCTCTTCAGCGGCGTTTCAACGATATTGTATCCGTTGTTTTCGAGAACCATGGAGAAGCCGATATAGACAGGGGAGTGAACCAGAACATTGTCACCTTTTGAAGCAATAACGTTCATCGCGCTGATGACGCCGCCGAGAACACCGTTTTCATAACCGATGCACTCTTCCGTAAGATCTTTGACATCATTATGCTTTTTATGCCATTCAATGATCTTTCCGAAGTATTCGGGACGGGGTGAGAAATAACCGAAGTGAGGCTTCTCAACTCTCTCAGTAACCGCCTTCTGGATTGAAGGGACAACCGGAAAGTTCATGTCGGCAACCCACATCGGGATGATGTCAAAGCCTTCCCGGCGTTTCGGTTCTGCATAGCTTCCTGCGTAGTTTGCCGGAAGATCTACGGCGATTGCGTCCTGTCCTTTTCTTTCAAGAATGGATGTAAAGTCGAATTTCATTGCATTTCCTCCTGATCTGCTGAGATGAAATATGTGAGATCCGGCTCTGAGGGGCCGGAGATTCTGTGTTTCTTACGGGTGAGGGGACTGCGGAAAGTAATCTGCTGTGCGTACAGTCCCATATGTTCAAAGTCCTTTGAGATAACCCCATACAGGGGGTCATTGACGATCGGATAACCTTTATCCGCCAGATGCACTCTGATCTGGTGTGTTCTTCCCGTATCAAGTATACATTCAAACAAGGCATATCTGCCTCTCTGCGCTTTGCAGAGAACATTTGTCCGGGCTTCTTTTCCCGTTTTGGAAATCCGGTATGCGCCGCTGCGGTGTCTGTCTCTGCCGATCGCTCCGTTACAGGTGAATTTCGTTCCGGGAGGGCATTTGCCGTAACACACCGCAAGGTACTGCCGGATGATCTTCTTCTGAGACATCTGACTGTCAAGCCAGGGCTGAAAGAAGGGGATCTTTGAATAGAGGACAAGTCCCTGTGTATCACGGTCAAGCCGGTGTACGGGGCGTACGGGAGTGCGGATTCCTTTTTCATGGAGATATGACGCAGCCATTGCGTTGAGACATGTTTCGGGATGGATGTCATCGTGAATGATGACGCCTGCTTCCTTATATACAATCATGACAAACGGATCCTCATAGATGACCTGACAGGGTTCGTCTGCCAAAGGCCAGCCATAGTCTTCTTCGGGGATGATAACTGTGATCTCTTCATCATTGAGGATCTGATCAAACGAGGATACTTCCTTTCCGTCAACCAGGATCTGTCTGTTCTGTAAGAGCAGATATCTGTTTTTGTCCGACTGACAGTAATCATCGAGAAAGGCGGAAAGCGGTCTGTTTCTGTACGCGCCGTTTGTCCGAATCCTGATGTTTCCGTTTTCAAAGACGTATTTCATCAGCCTTTCTCCAGTACCGTAACGGACTCAATATGCGGTGTATGCGGAAACATGTCAAACGGAATCACCGTCACGACATGATAGTCATGTTTCAGATCCTTCAGATTCTTGGCAAGGGTTGCCGGATTGCATGAGACATAGATGATCTTGTCCGGCATGACCTTCAGGACCGCTTCAATCATCTTCTGATCCATACCGCTGCGCGGCGGATCAACCAGAAGTGTATTCACATGTCTGGTTCGTGCAGCCATATAGAGACCGTCTGCCGCATCGGCACAGATGAATTCCGCGTTGGTGATACCGTTTCTTTCAGCGCTCTGCTTCGCGTTTTCCACAGCATCCTTAACACTTTCAATCCCGATGACGGTCTTTGCTTTTTGGGAGGCCATCAGGGACATGGCACCGATACCCGCATATGCCTCAACGAGAACATCACAGGGATCAATCTTACTGACGGCTGTCTGATACAGCAGTTCAGCCTGTTTCAGATTCATCTGGAAGAATGATTCCGGCGACAGTTCAAGACGGATGCCGCAGACCGTAACGGGAAGGGTATCTTCTCCGGCAAGCTTTACCGGTCTTTGTCCGAAGACATTTACGGTATTCTTTTCTGTGTTGACGGACTGGAAAAGTCCCTGCATTTCTCTGATCTTCATCAGATCACGGATCAGGTTATCCTTGATCTTCTCTTTTCCGGTGATCAGTGTGCACTGGACTTTGTTGTCAATACAGCGTAAGACAATCTGTCTGAGTCCGTTCTTTCCGTTCCATGCCCGGTAACTGTGCTTGTTGAGAATCCGGAAGACTTCGTGTCTGACTTCCTCAAGAGTATCATCCTGAACGGGACAGCGCTCAATCGGACGGTAGTGGTTTGTATCCCTGACATACATGCCGGAAGTCAGCTCGCCGCCTGATTCCTGTACGGGGAATTTGCACTGGTTCCGCCAGCCGAAAAGATCCGGAGAGGCTTTGACATCCCGGACAAAGTGCCTTTTGACATTACCGTATTTATATAATGCTTCCTCGAGAAGCTCCTTTTTATATTTCAGCTGCCACGGATAATCCATGACCATGAGGGGACAGCTGCCGCATTCATTCTGATGTCTGCATACCGGACGGCGTCTCATTTTTGCTGGTTCGGTGATCTCAATGACCTCTGCCCGGCAGTATTTCTCTTTTTTTTCCGTGATTCTGATTTCAGCGGTCTCACCGGGAAGGACGCCCTGACAGAAGACGGGTTTTCTGCTGATATAGCCGATGCCTTCACCGTTGATTCCCATTTTTGCGAATTTGATTTTCATACAGTCACCTTAAAACAAACATCATTATATTTGAATCCGTCTTTTTTTGGAAACGAATATGGAAGAAACAATCACGCCGGTATCGTACAATAGTAGAAACGGAGGATGTTATGGCTAAAGTGATATTTCTGGATGTGGACGGCACACTGATCGATTATGAGGCAAAGACGCCTGCTTCCGCCAAAAAGGCGATTGATCTTGCAAGGGCAAACGGACACCGTGTATATATCTGCACAGGCTGTTCAAAGGCGGAGATACTGCAGAGGGATCTGCCGGAACTGGACGGAATGATCGGCGCAAACGGCGGATACGTTGAAGATCACGGTCATGTGGTAATGCATCAGAGTCTGACAAGGGAACAGACAAAACGCGTCGTTGACTGGTGTAACGGCAGAAACATCGGCTTCATTCTGGAATGCAATTCGGGAAGATACGTCGATCCGCTTTTTCTCGAACAGGGACCGGACGCATTTGTCCGCTACCGCGAAGGGAAGGGAACCGGCACAACAACAAAACAGGAACAGCTGGACAGAATCAGAAAGCAGTTCTTCATCGTGGACGGGGAAGAACGTTACAGGAATGATGTAAACAAGATCAGCTTTGTGCTGCGTTCTTATCAGGATCATCTGGATTCAAAGGAAGAATTCAGCGATATGATCGCGAATACCTGGGGCGGAAAAGGCGAGCTGGCGATTTTCGGTGATCTGGGTCCGAAGGGCATCACGAAAAAGACAGCAATTGAAACCCTGCTTGCATATATTCACGCTGACCGTAAGGATACGGTTTCCTTCGGTGATGCGAAGATCGATCTTTCGATGTTTGAACAGTGCGCGTTCAATGTGGCGATGGGCAACGGCGGTCCCGAGATCAAGGAAGCAGCCGACTATATCACAACAGATGTCAACGATGACGGAATCATGAATGCGTTCCGTTATCTCGGCCTGATCTGAAAGTGTTTCATTTCACAGAATTGTTTTCATCATTATTTTCTGCATGGTTATTATTTCGGCCGCGAATTGACGAAGTATGAATTGCAATGAACGGGATAAACTTTTAAAATACAAGTGGCGTAAAGCTCTTCAAGGAGGAAAGAAATGAAGAAGTTTGTTTCAACTTTACTCGCCGGTGTTATGGCTGTAGGTCTTGCGGCATGCAGCGGATCCAACGGCGCAGCAAGCGGCAGCGCGGCCGCCGGCAGCTCAGCAGCACCTGCTGACATTAAGGTTGCGATGGTTACTGACTATGGTGACATTACCGACCAGTCCTTCAACCAGACAACTTATGAAGCTTCCAAGGCATGGGCTGAGGCAAATGGTGTGGAATTCACATACAAGAAGCCTGCATCTGATGCTGACCAGGACCGTATCGCTTCCATCGAAGAAGCAATCGATGAAGGTTACAATGTAATCATCATGCCGGGCTTCGCATTCGGCGCAGCGATTACTGAAGTATCTCCGACATATCCGGATGTCAAGTTCATCGCTCTTGACGTTTCCGATGTTGAACTTCCGGCAAATGCCTACACAGCAGTTTACCAGGAAGAACTCGCAGGATATATGGCCGGCTACGCAGCTGTTAAGCTCGGTTATACAAAGCTCGGTTACCTCGGCGGCATGGCAGTTCCTTCCGTTGTCCGTTACGGCTCCGGTTTCGTACAGGGCGCAAATGCGGCTGCAGTTGAACTCGGCAACACAGCAGACGTTGTTGTAAACTATGTTTACGGCGGCAAGTTCTTCGGTGATGCAGGTATCACAGCACGTATGGACACATGGTATGGCGCAGGCACGGAAGTTGTATTCGCAGCAGGCGGATCCATTTACACATCCGCATGTGAAGCAGCTCAGAAGACAGGCGGAAAGGTCATCGGCGTTGACGTTGACCAGGCCGCAATCATTGACGGCGCTTACGGCGAAGGCATGACAGTTACTTCCGCTATGAAGGGTCTGGCTGCCACAGTCAATACAATGCTTGATGCAATCAAGAACGGTGAATGGGACAAGTATGGCGGACAGGTTCAGAACCTCGGTATCGTTTCCGAAAATCCCGATGAGAACTATGTACAGCTGCCTGCTTCCACACAGTGGGCTGAAGGATTCACAGAAGATGATTATAAGGCTCTGGTCGGAAAGATGTTCTCCGGCGAGATCAAGGTCGACAACTCTGTTGAAGCTCTCCCTGCAGTTGAGATCACTGTAAACGACGAAGGTTCCATGGGTTAATTCCCGGACATTCAAATCCGAAAAAGAGACCGGCTGATGCTTTCATCTGCCGGTCTTTTTATATATAATTTTTATGGTAGTAAACGACGGAAGAGGAAGGAGGACGATGAACCATGGAAACACCATATGCAATCGAGATGCTGAACATCACGAAGCGTTTTCCGGGAATAATCGCCAATGACAACATCACTCTTCAGCTGAAAAAGGGGGAAATTCACGCATTGCTGGGTGAAAACGGTGCAGGCAAATCCACTTTGATGTCTGTGCTTTTCGGTCTTTATCAGGCAGAAGAAGGTGTAATCAAGAAAGACGGAAAGGAAGTCAAGATCAACGATCCGAACGACGCAAATGCGCTCGGGATCGGTATGGTCCACCAGCACTTTAAGCTGGTTCAGTGTTTTACCGTACTGCAGAACATCATTCTCGGTGTGGAAACAACAAAGAACGGTCTGCTTCAGATGGATGAGGCGCGTAAGAAAGTCATGGAGCTCTCTGAGAAATACGGCCTGAAGGTTGATCCGGACGCTGTGATTGAGGACATCACCGTAGGTATGCAGCAGAGAACGGAAATTCTCAAGATGCTCTACCGTGACAATGAAATCCTGATTTTCGATGAACCGACTGCGGTTCTGACACCGCAGGAGATCGAGGAACTGATGCAGATCATGAAGAAGCTGGCTAAGGAAGGCAAGTCGATTCTGTTCATTTCCCATAAGCTGAATGAAATCATGGAAGTCGCCGACCGGGTCACCGTTCTGCGCAGAGGCAAATATATCGGAACAGTCAACGTTGCGGATACGACACAGGAGGAGCTCTCCCGTATGATGGTCGGCCGTGACGTACAGCTCGTTGTGGAGAAGGAACCGGCCAAACCGGGTAAGGTCATTCTCAATGTCGAACACATGACGGTCGCTTCCAAGACACATGCGAACAATGCGGTCAAAGACGTTTCGTTCCAGGTGCGTGAAGGGGAAATCGTATGTATCGCGGGAATCGACGGCAACGGTCAGACGGAGCTTGTCTACGGCATCAGCGGTCTGGAACCGCTCGTGTCGGGTAAAATCGAAGTGGACGGCGTTGACATCACAAAGGCACCGATCCGGAAAAGAGCGGCGGCTGTCAGCCATATTCCCGAAGACAGACATAAGCACGGCATGGTGCTGGATTATCCTCTGGAATACAACATGGTCCTCCAGGAATACTACCAGCCGGAATTCACCTCTTCCATCGGTTTTCTGAAGCCCAAGGAGATCCGTGAATACTCCGAGAAGCTGGAAAAAGAATATGATGTCCGTTCCGGTCAGGGTGCGGTGACGATTGCCCGCAGCATGTCAGGCGGCAACCAGCAGAAGGCCATCATCGCGCGTGAAGTCGATAAGGAACATAAGCTTCTGATCGCCGTACAGCCGGTCAGAGGTCTGGATGTCGGCGCGATTGAATTCATTCACAGACAGCTGATTGCGGAAAGAGATGCCGGCAAGGCGGTTCTTCTCGTTTCACTGGAACTGGAAGAAGTCATGAATGTTTCCGACCGTATCCTGGTCATGTACGAAGGCGAGATTGTCGGTGAGCTTGATCCCAAGACAACAACGACGGAAGAACTCGGTCTCTACATGGCAGGCGCGAAGCGGAATGTCGGGAAGGAGGCTTAACGGATATGAATGAAAAAACAGGATTTTTCCGTAAACCTGCGGTTCAGTCTCTGCTCGGTTCTCTGATCAGTATTCTGATCGGACTGCTGATCGGATTTGTCGTACTGCTGCTGATCAATCCGGCAGGTGCCGGTGCGGCAATCAGAACGATCCTGCTGAACTTCATGACGAAGTCAAGCGGTCCGGCTCTGATGAAGGCGCTCGGCAATACGCTGGTGAAGACTTCACCGCTGCTGATGTGCGCTTTATCCGTATGTTTCTGTTATAAAGTAGGTCTCTTCAATATCGGTGCTGCCGGTCAGTATGAAGCAGGTGCGGGTGTTGCCCTGTACTGTGCGCTCGGTCTGCATCTGAACTGGTTTGTCTGCCTCGTGGCGGGCATGCTGGCGGGAGCGCTGCTGGGAGCGATCTCCGGTGCTTTGAAGGCTTACCGTTCGGTAAATGAAGTCATTTCCGGCATCATGCTGAACTGGATCACATTATATCTGGTCAATACGATTCTGACTGCTCCGGGCATCAAGGATCCGACCAGCCCCTATACACTGACACTTTCGACAACGAATCCGTCAGCCATCATTCCGAGTTTCGGTCTGTCCGCTCTGTTTGCCAACAACAAGACGGTCACGATCGCGATTCCTCTTGCGGTATTGATTGCGGTTGCGATCTGGGTCATTCTGACAAAGACGAAGTTCGGTTATGAGTTAAGAGCGACAGGTTTCAATAAGGATGCCGCTAAGTATGCCGGTATGAGAGAGAAGAAGAACATCATCATCACTCTGGCAATCGGCGGCGGTCTGGCAGGTCTGGGCGCGGGATTCCTCTTCCTGAGCGGATACATGCAGTGGTCAGTTACACAGACTTCCGTTCCCGGCATGGGATTCAACGGTATTGCAGCTACCTTCCTTGGCGGTCTGCATCCGATCGGAACGATCTTCTCATCATTCTTCATTCAGAATATTACCGACGGCGGTTCCCTGATTGACAAGGCAGTCTATCCTTCACAGATCTCGGATCTGATCTCGGCAATCATTATCTATACCTGCGGTTTCGCCGCGTTCTTCCGGCAGATGATGAATGCGTTCATTGCGAAAAAGGCAGATAAGAACGAGCCCAACGCAAATGCGGTGGCTGAGGAAGGAGGAAAGAAATAATGCTGTTGTTGATTCAGTACACATTGATCTTTGCCTCGGTACTTTCCCTGGTGGCGCTCGGCGGATGTTTCTCCGAGCACTCCGGTGTCATCAATCTCGGTCTGGAAGGAATCATGGTCATGGGCGCTCTTGGCGGCGCTCTGGCAATGAGCAGACTTCCGGCGACGACTTCTCCGTTTGTCATTGTTGTTGTGACGATTCTGACGGCAGTTGTATTCGGTGTTGTTTATTCCACGCTGCTCGGTTTTGCGGCAATCAACTTCAAGGCGGACCAGACGCTGATCGGAACTGCCATGAATATGCTTGCGACAGCTGCTTCCACCGTATTTGTCAGAGCAATGAATACATCCGTTAATCCCAACAACGTATCGACGGAAGTATCCTATATCGCGACTAAACCCGCGTTTATCGTCAAGATCGGCGGCTTTGAATTCAACTGGTTCATGCTGATTGCGGTTATTGCCCTTGTGGCGAGTTATATCGTTCTCTATAAGACAAGATTCGGACTTCGTCTGATGGCCTGCGGTGAAAATCCCCAGGCGGCGGATTCTGTCGGTATCAATGTCTACAAGATGAGATGGGCAGGCGTACTGATCTCCGGTATGCTCGGCGGACTGGGAGGTATCGTCTATATTACAGCCGGTGTATCCTCCTGGAAGTTTGATGTCGGTGTTGCCGGCTACGGCTTCCTCGCTCTTGCGGTTATGATCTTCGGTCAGTGGAAACCGACAAAGATCGCAATGGCTGCTCTGCTGTTCGGCTTCTTCCGCGCGCTGTCTTATGTCTACACGGGAATCAGCTGGCTTGCATCGATGAATATTCCGAGTACGGTCTATATCATGATGCCGTATATCATTTCGCTGATTGTCCTTGCGTTTACATCAAAGAACTCAAAGGCACCGAAGGCGGAAGGTATTCCGTACGACAAAGGCTCAAGGTAATATACAGAAGAGGCATAGCCCTGCGGGGTTATGTCTTTTTTTGCGGACTGTTATAATGGGGCGGAAGGAAGGTGATCAATATGACGCGTGCTGCGATTGTCGGAGCGGGTTTCATTGCCCGCACTCACGCACAGGTATTAAAGGAAATGAATGTGGAAACCGTTCTGGTGGTGGCGGAGAGTCAGGCGGAGGCTTCTGCTTTTGCGGCTGAATACGGGATTGGTGCTGCTTCTGATGATTTCGGGGAGATTTTCCGGTATATGCCGGACTGCGTGCATATCTGTACGCCGCCTTCCCTCCACTATGAACAGTTAAGACAGCTGATCGAAAAGGGAATCAATGTATTCTGTGAAAAACCGCTTTGTCTTACGGTAAAGGAAGCGGAGGATATTACACGTCTGGCAGAAGATGAAAATGTATTGACCGGCATGGACTTCAATGTGAGATATCATACCGGTGTACAGCAGATCCGGTACAGGATCAGGAATAATGAAGCGGGAAAGCTTTATCTGGTTCATGGGACGTATCTTCAGGAATTTCATGTCATGCCGTGTCCTTACGGATGGCGATATCAGAGCGAACATGCCGGCAGAATGAGGGCAGTGACTGAGATCGGCTCCCACTGGATGGATCTGTTTGAATACATCACTGGTCAGAAAATCACGGAAGTGAGTTCGGTATTCATCAAAACCGCAGAGCCCCGTACGGTAAAGGACGGCATGCTTGTTAAAGCAGAACAAGGGGAAAAGACCGTTGAAGTGGATACGGAAGACGGTGCTCTGATTCACTTCCGGACAGATCAGGGAACCGCGGGAAGCATTGTTCTTTCCGAGATCTCGGCGGGAAGAGTCAATTATCTCTCCATGGAATTCTGCGGTGAGAATGAAACACTGCGGTGGAACTCGGAAGAGCCCAATACCGTATATACAGGTGTGCTTCATCAGGGAACGAATGCAGTGACAGATCCCTTTGCGGGCGGTTTTGCGGATACACAGAGAAAACTGTTCCGTGCTTTCTATGATGATCTTGAAGGAAAAGGAAGTGAAGGGACATATCCGACACTGCGTGACGGACTGCGTAATGTCAGACTCTGTGAGGCGGTATACCAAAGTGCCGTGAGCGGAAAATGGTGTAGGACGGAGGGAATATAAAATGACGGATGAAGAAAAGATTGAGCGGATCAAAGAGCTGTATGGAATGGAGCAGCTTGGAACAGAGGGCGGTCTTTATAAGCAGACATATCTTTCCGATGAAATACTCAGCGCGGAAATGATTCCGGGCAGGGATGGTGACCATCCGCTGTATACCGTCATTCTGTATCTGCTGAAAGGAAAGGGTTTCTCCCGTATGCACAGACTGCCGAGTGATGAGATCTTTCATTTCTATATGGGAGATCCCGTGGATATGCTGCAGCTGTATCCTGACGGCACGGGAAGAATCATCCGGATGGGAAACGGACTGAATGAAGGAGAACATCTGCAGCTCAGAGTACCCCGGGGAACGTGGCAGGGAACCAGACTGGCTGAAGGCAGTAAATGGGCTCTGCTTGGAACAACGATGGCGCCCGGTTATCTTGATATCGATTATGAAGACGGCAATAAGGAACAGCTGCAGAAGGAATATCCGCAGTTTCATGATCTGCTGGAATCCTATGCGGCAGAAGGGGTGACGGAATGAAGCAGGCAAGAAGCTTTCCGGCAGTTACGGTAACGAAAAAACAGGAGAATTCCCTGAAAAAGGGGCATCCCTGGATCTATGAAGACGAGATTACGGAACAGCCGGAAACCGTGGAAAACGGATCAGTCGTCGATGTGTTCGGCGCAAAGCATAACTACCTCGGGAGCGGACTCTGGAGTCAGATCTCCCGCATCCGGATCCGTATTCTTTCCCATAACGCCAATGATACGTATGATGATGCGTTCTTCGCCCGCAGAGTCAGCTACGCGGTAAAGTACCGGAAGGAAGTGATGAAGGATGACTTTTCCTGCTGCCGCCTCATTCATGGTGAGGCAGACGGACTGCCCGGCGTCACGGTTGACCGCTATGGAGATATTCTTGTTTCGGAGACTGCCAGTTACGGCATGGAACAGCGAAAGGCTGTCCTCTATGAAGCACTGAAGAAGGAAATCCCTGAGATCAAAGGGATATACGAACGCAATGAAGATGAGATCCGCCTCAAGGAAGGTCTTGAACTGTATAAAGGATGGTATGGAGAAGAACATCCTGAAACATGTATCACGGAGATCACGGAAAACGGGATCATCTATGAAGTGGATGTTGAAAACGGTCAGAAGACGGGGTTCTTTCTGGATCAGAAGTACAACCGTCTGGCTGTCAGAAGACTGGCTGAAGGAAAACATGTGCTGGACTGCTGCACCCATACCGGATCGTTTGCCCTCAATGCGGCAGCCGGAAAAGCCGCATCGGTTACGGCAATGGATATTTCCGGGAGCGCCCTTGATATGGCACGTAAGAACGCGGAAAGAAACGGACTTGATATTGTATTCCGTCAGGGTGATGTGTTTGAAGTACTGCCTCAGCTGAAGGCTGAACATGCATTCTTTGACTTCATCATTCTTGATCCGCCCGCCTTTACGAAGAGCAGGAAGACTTTCCGGAATGCAAGAAGCGGCTACCGGCAGATCAACAGTATGGCAATGAAGCTGCTTGGAAGAGGAGGATACCTTGCGACATGTTCGTGTTCGCATTTCATGCCGAAGGAGGAATTTGTCTCGATGCTGTGTGATGCGGCATCGGATGCCGGAGTCGGTATCCGGATCATTGAACAGAAAGGCGCTTCATTTGATCATCCGGTGATTCCGAATATTCCCGAAACAGAATATCTTAAGTTTGTTCTGCTGCAGATCATCTGATAAAATAGCTGTACAATCATCTTTTGAAACATTATAATGCATGAAACAGTCTTTGCCGGAGGGAGTTGGTGAAAACCGGTCCCGGGAATATGAGAGGAGGTGTGTTTATGGTCTTGTACAGAAGAGTTTTTGCATTATTCATCAGTATTTTTATGATCTTTTCTGCTGCGGCCGTAAACATGGTTCAGATTCTGGCCGAGGCTTATCCTGCCGGCAGTTTTACCGTGGAAACGGACGACCCGGCAAATTTCACATATGAAGACGGCATTCTCAAGATCCTTTCCGGAACAGTGGAAATCAGCGGAACAGGTTCATCTGAAGAACGAATCGAGATTCTCGGTGATGCGAATGTCATTCTGAACGATGTCACTGTCTCTCCTGATTCAGGGCCTGCCTTGCGGGTTGCGGAGAACGCATATGCCAAGCTGACACTGGCGGACGGATCCGAAAACGGTCTGACCGGAGGAAATGGATATGCCGGCCTTGAGATCAGCTGGCTGGATCACGACAACATGGGCAGCCTGACAATCGACGGAACCGGCACGCTGAATGCGCAGGGCGGAGAAAGATCCGCGGGAATCGGCGGCAGTAAGAACAACAAAGGCGTATACGGGAATATAACAATTGAAAGCGGTACGGTCAACGCGGAAGGCGGCAGCAACGCAGCCGGTATCGGCAGTTCCGACAATCCGGCAAACGGCACTTCCTCGGGATCGTATAAATACATCACCGACCGTTCGGGTACGATTACGATTAACGGCGGAGACATTACCGCAAATGGCAGCGGCAGCGGTGCGGGAATCGGCGGCGGTAATCATACCGACAGCGGTGAGATCATCATCAATGACGGAAATGTCACGGCAACCGGACATACTGGCATCGGAAGCGGTCTTGCGTCCAGCAAACCCGACAGCAGCGGGAAAAAAGGTCCCGGATACTATTACAGTGATATAACGATCAATGGTGGAACCGTAAACGCTTCGGCGAATGACGGCAGCAACGGCGCCGGGATCGGCGGCGGTATGTACGCTGATGCAAAAGTGACCGTAAACGGCGGAACAATCACTGCCAAAGGCGGCAGCGGCTCCGGGAATTATCACCATGGCGGAGCAGGCATCGGCGGCGGATATCTCGGCAATGCGGACATTGTCATCAACGGCGGAACAATTTACGCTGAGGGCGGCGCGGCTGCTGCAGGAATCGGTTCGGGCGGTTCTCCCAACAACAGTGAGGCAAGAGGCTCCAGCAGGCGTTCCGGCGAAACCGAACTTGAATCAACTGCGGTTGAGATTACCGATGGGGATGTGACGTCAAAAGGCGGTCCGAACGGCGGCGCCGGAATCGGCGGAGGAGCCGGAGCGGAAGAAGTAACCGTGAGGATCAGCGGCGGTTCGGTAAAAGCATACGGTTCATTAAGCGATCCGTCCTCCATGTTCGGCGGAGCAGGTATCGGATCGGGTTCAAACGTACAGACAGGCAGTGAAGCGAAGTATATGACTGATACTGCCCTGGATATTGAAATCACCGGCGGAGAAGTTCTCGCTGTCGGCGGCTGGGGTGCTTCCGGTATCGGTTCCGGCGCTTCCAACAGGATGGCAGATCAGATTACAATCGGTGACGGATCAGATATCGAAGTATATTCGGACGGAACGAAGTTTGCGGTTGATACGCGTATTCTCAATGATGACGGTACGACGACAAGCCGTACGGAAGGAAGAGATGTATCCGAAACGGTTCTGCAGGGTACCTTTGTCAAAGACGGACAGATCGGCGGATATGATCAGTATCCTTCCATGATCACGACAATCCGGATTGAAAAAGATGCCACAGGTGAAGAAGAAAAGACACTGGTAAACAAGCCGAAGGGATACCGTTCCTTTGCGGCAACGGTTTCCTCTGCCGGCAGATACAACGTCTATACGGATGATGCGGAGATCGGCAAAGGTGAAGGCAGATACTTCAGTGTCTGTCTGCAGGATGTTTACGATGAGGAGAAGATCATTGAGAACGGGATCGTCTATGAAGTGAGTGACGGTGTTCTGTCTGATAACTTCTATCTCTATCCATTGAAGTCAATTGTGATCAGTAAGACTGTCACAACGGAAGACGGACTGGATCCCTCCGGAATCAATCTGACCGCATACTTCTGTCTGCAGCGCAAGGAAGACGGACGGTTTGTCGAAAAGGACGGAAAGATCTGGGTTGAACAGATTGAAATCATCAACGGTGAGGCACAGAACAGGGCGTTTTTTACGGGGATTCCCGACTGGACATATGATGTCTGGGAGTGCGATGAAAACGGAACGCCGCTTGTGACACCGGTCAGATACGATACGGCGGAACTGCGTAAAGTCACAACGGAGTCCTCAACCGGAGAAGACAACAACGCGACGATCAGTGAGGATAAGTGGACGGATACCGTAAAGGTGGAAAATGTCTACGGTCCGCTGACGGTTGATATCACGGTGTATAAGGTCTGGGATGATGATCAGGATGCGGACGGCATCCGTCCGGATACAGTGACACTTGAACTGCTCGCTGACGGTGAGGAAACAGAGTACAGCGCAGAGGTCAGTGAAGAGACCGGATGGGAATATACGTTCACCGGACTGCCGCAGTATTCCGA
>CACXDM010000093.1 GCA_902766435.1 uncultured Erysipelotrichaceae bacterium
CGGACATACGGTCAGACATACGCCGCAGCCTACGCAGTTCATCGGCGAGAGCTGGATCCTGTACTTCAGGCCTGCTTCCTTGGCGCCTTTGTATGCCGGTGTCGGATCCTTGTATGTGAATTCGACGCCGTTCTCCTTGGCGATTTCCTCTGCTTTTGCCAGTTCTTCCGGTGTCATCAGGAACGGACGGATGGTTGCGTGCGGGCACGCGAATGCGCACTTGCCGCACTCGACGCACTTGCTGGCATCCCATGTCGGAACCTGGGCAGCGATGTTTCTCTTTTCACGGAAGGAAACGTTCTCCGGAATCGATCCGTCGAGGACGCCGTACTTCAGGAAAGAGGATACCGGCATGTCATAACCTTCCAGAGCATTGATTCTCTGCAGGTTGTTGTCGAAGTATTCGTCACCGGTCTTGACGATCAGGCTCTTGTCATAGGTCAGATCAGCCCATTCCGGCTTGACGGTTACTTCCACCAGGCCGCTCTTGCCGCGGTCGATGGCAGCGATGTTGTTGTTGACGACATCTTCACCCTTACGGGCATAGGTGTGTCTTGCCGAATCCTTCATCAGGTCCATGGACTTGGCATACGGCATGATCTGCTCGTTGAGGGCGAAGAACGCACTCTGCAGGATCGTGTTGGTATGACGGCCCATGTGTGTTTCCTGAGCGATGGCGTTGGCGTTGATGATGTAGAACTTGGCGTGTTTCTTAGCCAGTCCTGCCAGCATTCTGTTCGGCAGTCTGTTTTCGATCTCTTCAGCCGGGATCGTTGTGTTCAGCAGGAATGTTCCGCCTTCCTTGAGGTCGCGGACCATGTCGAACTTGAAGCAGTAGGATTCCAGCGAGCAGGAGATGAAGTCAGCCTTGTCGATGTAGTACGGGCTGTGGATCGGGCTCTTGCCGAATCTCAGATGCGAACGGGTGACGCCGCCGGCTTTTCTGGAGTCGTATGCAAAGTATGCCTGGGAATACAGATCGGTGTTGTTGCCGATGATCTTGACGGTGCTCTTGTTGGCGCCGACAGTACCGTCGGAACCGAGACCGTAGAACAGGCAGCTTGTGTAGTCGCTGTCAACAGTGATGTCGACCGGAGCGACAGACAGGTTGGTGACATCGTCTTCGATGCCGATCGTGAATTCTTCCTTCGGTTCGTCTTTCTTCAGTTCTTCGAAGACGCCGTTGATATGGGACGGGTTGGTGTCCTTGGAAGACAGACCGTAGCGGCCGCCGACGATTGTCAGATCCTTATGCTTTCTCAGGGCATAGCAGACATCCAGGAACAGCGGTTCTCTTGCGCCTTGTTCCTTTGCTCTGTCGAGAACGGCAATCTTCTTGACGGTTGCCGGCAGAACATCTTCCAGATACTTCTGGGAGAACGGACGATACAGGTAAACCTTGATCAGACCGACCTTCTCGCCTCTTGCGACCAGAGTGTTGATCGTTTCGGTGACTGTGTCGGTAACAGAACCCATGGCGATGATAACGCGCTCGGCATCCGGAGCACCGACATAGACGAACGGTCTGTAGTCGCGGCCGGTATGTTCGCTGATTGCCTTGAAGTACTTGGCGGCGATATCCGGAACTGCGTTATAGTGTTCGTTCTGGGCTTCGGCAGCCTGGAAGTAAATGTCATCATTCTGGGATCCGCCTCTTGTGATCGGGTTTGTATGCGGGTTCAGCGCCTTCTTACGGAAGTTCTCCAGCTTCTCAACGGGCAGCAGGCTCTTCAGGAAATCATGATCCATGACTTCGATCTTGTCTACTTCGTGAGATGTACGGAAACCGTCGAAGAAGTGCATAACCGGAACAGCACCGTCAATAGCGATCAGGTGTGCGGCACCGGCAAGGTCCATACAGTCCTGAACGGAATGAGAGCACATCATGACGATACCTGTCTGACGGCAGGCATAAACGTCCTGATGGTCACCGAAGATGCTCAGAGTATGTGTAGCGAGTGATCTGGCTGCAACATGAATAACACCGGGAAGCAGTTCACCCTTGAGCTTGTAGATGTTCGGAATCATCAGCAGCAAGCCCTGAGATGCTGTAAATGTCGCAGCGAGTGATCCGGCCTGAAGTGCACCGTGAATTGTAGCGGCAGCACCGCCTTCGGACTGCATTTCAACAACTTTCACCTTGTCTCCGAAAACATTTGTACGGCCGGCAGTTGACCATGCATCAATGTTTTCCGCCATCGGTGAAGACGGCGTAATGGGGTAGATACCTGCCACTTCAGTAAACGCATAAGCAGAATGCGCAGTAGCGGTATTACCGTCCATTGCTTCGAAAACTTTCTTGTTTTCTGTACTCATATGTCCTCCTGTTTTTGCCACTATTCATTATATTATGAAACAGCAAAAAAATACATGATTCTTTCAATGATATATGCTTTGTGACCGACCAAAAGAAAATGTCCCCGCATGGGGACAAATTCATTTTTTCATTGATTTCATGACCTGACGGATCTGTGCTTCGCTGGGTTTCCTTCCCATCTGCATGAACATTGCTCTTACCATTTTCTCATCAATGGGAGGATGTTCGCGCAGTTCTTTTTCGAAATGCTTTTTTGTCAGGAAGAATGTCACTATAGCTGAAACAAGTGCTCCGCTCAGGAACCACATTAATGTCGTCCAGAATTCTGTCATTTCACTTCACCTCATCTTAAACGTGATTTATTGTACCCGTTTTGTTCACTATGTGCAATACGTCAGATCACAGCCATTTTTTCTTTTTGAAATACAGAAGCGCCCCTGCCACGATCATCAGACTGACCACAATGATCACCGGATAACCGTACGGCCAGTGCAGTTCGGGCATGTTTACGAAGTTCATACCGTACCAGCCGGCAATCAGTGTCAGCGGCATGAAAATGGTTGTCACAACGGTAAGCAGCGTCATAATGTTGTTCTGTTTGATGCTCAGCTGCTCCGAGACAAGGTCTCTCAGCTGGATAATGTATTCTCTCTGCTGTGTCACATTATCCTGCAGTCTCTGCACCCGTTCCGAAAACAGACGGAAATAACGCAGGTTCTCCTGCTGAAAGAATTCATTTTCATTTTCCTCGAATTCCTTTGCGACATCGATCAGATGTTCATAATGCATATGCATATCCAGCAGTCCGCTGCGGATATCATTCAGCTGCTTCGGATAGCTTTCAATCTTGCCGCTCATGATTTCAAGTTCTATATTATTCAGATCCTTCTCGACGTTTTCGATCAGCCCGGCATCATATTTGATCGTTTCCTCCAGGAAATCATAGATCAGCCTTTCCATTGACGGAAACTTCCATTTCTTCGTATGACGGATGTTTTCCAGCGTTCTTTCGACATAGTCGCCGCTGTCAATGAAGATAATCCCTGTCTCATCCAGTACGAAGGCGATTTTGAACTTGCTTTCACCGTAGCTTTCATGATCGGGAATATTGAATGATCCGGTCAGAGAATCGTAGTTGACGATTGCCTTGGTTTCGTGAATATTTCCGGTATCAATACCGATATCGATTCCCATATGGAAGGACTCGGCTTTCTCCCGGTATTCCTCCGGCTTGAGTACAGCCGTAAACTGATATTCCTTCCTGACTGCTTCCTCCCTCTGACACGGAGTCAGCTGTTCTTTGATAAGATAATATGCCATGTTGTTCCTCCGCAGCCGCCAACATCGTACCACATTCCCCGGCACCCATCAAAAAACCGTCTGTCTGAACAGACGGTCAGCGTATTTGTCTGAAGCCGAAGGTATGATATGTTCCCTCTTCTGTAGAGGTGGGTATTCTTGGTCATCCGTCAGGATTCCCGGCCGTACCGGGCATTCAACACGGGAGTCGCCAGTCAGAATTCCCTTATATCAAAGTGTAGGAAAAATATGTGGTCCTCCGGCACTGTTATTATATATCATCGATTCAGTATATGAACAGTCTTGACAGCAGGCAGATTATTGTTTATCTTTATCGGCTATTTCAATACCGAGAACATCAAGCTGCTGCTGATCAACAAAGTTCGGGGCATCGCTCATCAGATCGAGAGAACTGTTCGTTGTCGGGAATGCAACAACGTCTCTGATGTTTTCCGTTCCCGCAAGAACCATAATCAGCCGTTCCAGACCGATTCCCACTCCGCCATGGGGAGGAGTGCCGTAACGGAACGCTTCAAGGAAGAAACCGAATCTTTCCTTTGCCTGTTCCATCGTCAGTCCGATTGCTTCAAATACCTTTTCCTGCAGATCCTGATCATGGATTCTGATCGATCCGCTCAGCAGTTCATAACCGTTCAGCACAAGGTCATATGCCCTTGAGGAAACATTGCCCGGATCACTGAAGAGCTTGTCGATATCCTCTTCCTTCGGCGCGGTAAAGGGATGATGGGAAGCAACCCACCTGTTCTCTTCCTCACTGTACTCAAACATCGGGAAATCCGTCACCCAGAGGAACCTGTAATTCTCCCCTGCCGGAATCAGATTCTGTTCATGGGCAATTCTGACTCTGAGTGCGCCGAGTGCCTGACGGACAATGGATTTCTTATCCGCAATCAGCAGCACCAGATCATTGTCCTGCATACTCAGTCTTTCGATGACGGCTGCTTTTTCTTCTTCACTGAGCGGCTTTGCGACCGACCCGCTCAGAACGCCTTTATCCATCTTCAGATAAGCAAGCGCTTTGCATTTAAAGCCGTGCTTTACGAAGTCCTGCAGTTTATCCAGTCCTTTGCGGCTGTATTTATCTGCCGTATTGCTGAACTTCAGAGCGCCGATCTCACCGCCCTGATCAGCGGCCGCGCGGAATACCTGGAATTCCGTATCCGCAAAAAGATCAGTAATATCTTCAATCTCATTGCCGAAACGCAGATCCGGCTTATCGGTACCGAATCTTGCCATGCATTCTTCATACGGGATACGCAGGAAGTGATCTTCGAGCTTATAACCCCTGATACCGCGGAAGATTTCCTTCATCAGGTTTTCAACAACACCGAAAATCGTGTCTTCATCCGCAAAACTCATCTCTATGTCGATCTGGGTAAACTCCGGCTGTCTGTCCGCTCTGAGGTCCTCATCACGGAAACATCTGGCAATCTGGAAGTACTTTTCCATGCCGGCAATCATCAGAAGCTGTTTGTAAATCTGCGGTGACTGCGGCAGAGCCCAGAACTTGCCGTTATAGATTCTTGATGGCACAAGATAGTCTCTGGCACCTTCCGGAGTAGATCTGGCAAGAATCGGTGTTTCCACTTCAACAAAGCCTTCCCCGTCAAGTACGTTGCGGGCAATCATGCAGACCTTATGACGCAGAATCATATTGTTCTGCAGGACCGGTCTTCTCAGATCAAGATATCTGTATTTCAGTCTTGTGTCTTCATTTGTATCCGTGCTGTCGGAAATGTTGATCGGGACTGTTTCCGCCCGGTTGATGATCTTTACGTTTTCCGCCAGTACTTCAATCTCACCGGTAGCCATTTTCGGATTGGCATCCTTACGCATCTGTACTGTGCCGGTTACCTGAAGAATGTATTCATTTCTGACATCCTTCACCTGTTCGGCCGTATTTTCATCACATGTCACCTGTACGATTCCCGAACGGTCTCTGAGATCAATGAATACAAGTGAACCCAGGTTTCTTCTTTTCGCTGTCCATCCGATCAGCGTTACCTTTCTGCCGGCATCAGCTGCCCGCAGAGTTCCGTTTCCGCATGTTCTTTCCATATCATTTACCTTCCCATTCCCTGATCTTTCCGATCAGCTCATCAAATCCAGCAGTAATCTGGACTTTATCCGCGGAGCGCTTGATATTCACCGTTCCGTTTTTCAGTTCATCCTCACCGATAATCACAATAAATTTCGCCTGGCTTCTGTCCGCGCTCTTGAACTGCGCCTTCAGTGAACGCGGCACAAGATTTCCTTCCGCAATAAAGCCGGCATGTCTGATCTCCTGCACGGTCTTCAGCACAGCGGAACCGACATTTCCTAGACCGATGACATATACATCCGTTACGGGTTCACTGCCGAAATCATGCCCTTCTTCATACGCAAGGGAAATCAGCCGTTCCAGACCGATCGCAAAGCCGATGCCCGACATGTCCGGTCCGCCGTAATAAGAGACGAAATGATCGTATCTGCCTCCCGCAAAGATCGTTGCCTGCGCGCCTGAATCAGGCCGTGTGGAAACGACTTCAAATACCGTATGCGTATAGTAGTCCAGACCTCTGACGAGTTTGGGATCAATCTCATACGGAATATTCAGCGCATCCAGACATTTCAGAACCTGATCAAAATACGCCCGTGACTCTTCATTCAGATAGTCACTGAGAACAGGCGCTGTCTGCAGGCATTCCTGATCATGGTCCACCTTGCAGTCAAGAATCCGGAGCGGATTCTGTTCATATCTTCTGCGGCAGTCGGAACAAAGCTCATCGAGATGCGGCGCAAAGTGCTTTTTCAGCGCTTCTCTGTAAGCAGCTCTCGACTCATCATCACCGAGAGTATTGATGCAGACCTTGACACTGGAAATTCCCATTGCCTTGACAATGTCATATCCGAGAGCGATGCACTCGGCATCGATCTCCGGTGTCTTGGCGCCGATATTTTCAATACCGAACTGGGTGAACTGACGCTGTCTTCCCTTCTGCGGTCTTTCATGCCGGAACATTGCCCCGATATAGTAGAACTTGCCGGGCATCTCCATTGATCCGTAAAGCTTGTGCTGATCAAACGCACGGATCACGCCGGCCGTTCCTTCCGGTCTCAGCGTATAGGATTCACGTCCCATTTCAAACGTATACATTTCCTTGTTTACCATATCGGAACTGTCATTTTCACGCTTGAATACCTTCGTTTCCTCGAAGTACGGCGTCCGGATCTCACGGTATCTGTATTTTTCGGTAATTGTCCGGATTACCTGTTCGACATCGTGCCATTTCACCATTTCATCAGGCAGAATGTCATAGGTTCCTCTCGGTGTCTGATAGCTCATAATCAACCTCCATGTTAATAAAAGCGCCCTTGAATCCAAGGACGCTGAATGCGCGGTACCACCTTAGTTTACAGCCAAACGCTGTACGCTTTGATTCCTTAACGCGGAATACGTATATTCCTACTGCTTTCAGAATATCTTCTCCGGAGTGTCAGCTGCTGATTTCACCGTCAATGCTTTCACCATACCATTGTCGCTGTTCCGGCTTCGTCAGTACATTCTCCATCACTGAATTTTCGATACAGCAGGATTATATCCGTTTTTCGGACTTGTTACAAGTTTAATATGCTTTTCTTTCAACCGAAATCACCGACTCGACTTTTCTGACATTTGCCAGCATGTTTTCAAGCTGTTCCCTGTCGTGAAGACGTACGGAAAGCTTGATTGTGGCAGTGAGTGATTCATGGTTGACCGTTGCGCTGACGGATTCCATGGCAACCTTGCACTGGGAAACAACCGTAACAATATCTGTCAGCAGGAAGCTGCGGTCACGGGCGAGTACGATGATCCGGCTGTCATACAGCCGTTCCTTCTCCCCTTCATCCCATTCAACGTGAATGATGCGGGATTTGCTGTTCTGTATATTCGGGCAGTCCGTACGGTGTACTTTAACACCGTCGTTCTTTGTAATAAAGCCAATGATGTCATCGCCGTAAACCGGCAGACAGCAGTGGGCAATCGACATCCGCATGGACTCAATACCGGGAATGATCAGTCCGAGCTTCGAATTCCTCCGCGGGGCTTCTTTGTTGAGAACACGGCTGAGTGCTTCATCCTCCGATACGGACTTCTTCTGGTTTGTCAGTTTTTCACATACCGAAGTCGGATTGATCGATTTGACGGCAATCCCGTACATCAGTTCGGTGTAGTTGGAAACATGGAACTCCCGGCAGACACTTTCGATCTTCTTCTTTTCCATGTATTCCTTTGCGTCAAAACCGCGCCGGCGCAGTTCATCATGAAGAATGCGTTCACCTTCACCGACCCGTTCCTGCCGTTTCTCGGTTTCCTTTTTCTGCAGATAATTCTTGATCTTGTTTCTTGCCTGATTTGTCTTTACAAACTTCAGCCAGTCCTCACTCGGACCTGTCCCCTTCATCGTTTTGATCTGTACGACATCGCCCGTATGAAGAGCGGTGTTGAGAGGAACCATCGCGTTGTTGACGATAGCGCCGACGGCAGTATGACCGACATCGGTATGAATTCTGTAGGCAAAATCAATCGGGGTTGCCCCATTGGGCAGATCGATGACTCTTCCCATCGGTGTCATGACATAGACATTTGCCTCAAATACATCATGCTGAAGAGTTGCCATGTATTCGGAAGCGGAAGCAGTGTTGCTTTCATCTTCGGTATATACGGCAAAATTCTTAAACCAGGAGAGCTTGTCCTCAATCTCCTTCTGTTCCGTTTTGGCATCATACTGGGTGCCTTCCTTGTAGCGCCAGTGGGCTGCGATACCTCTTTCCGCAACCTGATCCATCTCTTCCGTACGGATCTGCACTTCAAAGATCTTACTGTCGTTACCGATGATTGTCGTATGAATCGACTGGTACATGTTCGTTTTCGGAACAGCAATATAATCCTTCAGTCTCCCCGGAATCGGCCGGTAAGCCGCATGAATATAACCGAGGATCTCATAGCAGTTCAGCTCTGTCTTTGTGATGATTCTGATCGCAAGCAGATCCAGAATCTCATCAAAGCGCTTGTGCTTGGTTGCCATTTTGCGGTAAATCGAATACAGATGCTTGGAGCGGCCGAAAATCCTGAACTCGATATGATTTGCCTCAAGCATGGCGGAGATATCCTCGATCATCTTTTTGACTGCTTCGTCACGTTCTGTCTTCTTCGTTTCCACCAGTTTGGCAATATGATAGTATTCCTCACGGTTCAGGTAATAGAAGGACAGATCCTCAAGCTCATTCTTGATGGAGCTGATACCGAGACGGTGAGCAATCGGCGCGTAAATATCCAGCGTCTCTGCCGCAATTCTCTTCTGGCTTTTTTCCGACTGATACTGCAGTGTCCGCATATTATGAAGCCTGTCGACGAGCTTGATCAGAATGACTCTGATATCCTTCGCCATTGCGATGAAGATCTTGCGGTGATTGGCAGCCTGATATTCAGGATCATCTTTTCCTTTATATTCCAGCGTACCGATTTTCGTAACTGCTTCAACGAGTTCGGCAATCTCCTCACTGAAATCAGCCGCAAGCTGATCGTGGGTTACGCCGCAGTCTTCAATGACGTCATGAAGGAAACCGGCAGCGATCGTAACCGGTCCGCAGCGCATTGTCGCAAGGATATAGGCAACATTTGTCAGGTGGATGATATACGGTTCACCACTGCGGCGGAACTGCCCGGCATGATGCTCGGAAGCATAGTTGGCAGCCTTCTCAAGCAGCGCAAGGCTTTCAGGATTATGAATATACTGCTTTGCTTCCCGGATCACATCGTCAATACCCGGATTCTTATAATCTGACATATGCCGCCCCTCCTCTCTGTTTCATCGAAAAAATCGAAGTAAAAACTTCGATTCAATTATTTATCGGATAAGTGCATGATTCTGAACACTTCGTAGCCCTTCAGCTTGTCCACTCCGTTCAGACCGTCGAGTTCAATAATAAATGCAGTTCCCGCAACGACACCGCCAAGCTGTTCGATCATCTTGATTGTCGCTTCAACCGTGCCGCCTGTCGCAAGAAGGTCATCCATGATCACAACCCGCTGTCCCGGCTTGATGGAGTCCTTATGCATGAAAAGCTCATTTGAACCGTATTCGAGATCATACTTGCAGGAAATCGTTTCACGCGGAAGTTTTCCCGGCTTTCTGACCGGAACAAAACCGATATTCAGCTTATACGCTGCCGGAGCTCCGACCATGAATCCACGGCTTTCCGGACCGACAATCAGGTCTGCCTTCACGGATGAGGCAAAATCAGCGAGACGGTCAATACACTCACGGAAAGCATCTCCGTCCTCAAATATGGGAGTTACATCTCTGAATAAGATACCTTCAGTTGGGAAATCACGAATTGATGCTACATATTCTTCCAGGTTCAATGCCATAATAAAATTCACCTCCGGCTGTTGATACCGTTATATTATACATCAACAAATGCAAAATACATGCAATCATTGAATATCTTCAATCTCCATCTGCAGTGTGATTATGTTCCGCCATCTGTTGACTGAAAGACGGCCGATCAGACGCTCCGGATGATCGGGAGAAGGAAGTCCTTTCCGCTTGTACAGGATTGCCTCCATTCCGTTTTCCAGTCTGTATCTGGTTACCTTGGCAGTTTCCTGCACCTTCTCCGCATGACAGTTACAAAGCGCAAAGTTCGGCTGAAACAGTTCCTTCGGGTACGGGGAAGCCTGTTCAAGATCGAGAATATTGTTCATCGTACACTGATATTCACTGATCCTGACCGCCTGCTGAACGGGCTCTTCAAAAACGAAGGACATTTCTTCCATCTTCCGGGTTATCTCATGACGGAACTCTTCGAAGTCATCCTGATGAACGGAAATACCCACAGCCTGTTCGTGGCCGCCGAATGACGCAAGACAGCTGAATGAACTGAAGAATGCGAACAGATCAAAACCGGGAACACTGCGTCCGCTTCCTTTCCACAAATCACCGTTTTTCGCCATGACAAGCACGGGCTTTTTCTGCGCCCCAGCGATTCTGCCTGCCGTAAGACCGCAGATACCCTCATGGAAACGCTCATCCCGGATCAGCAGGAAATCCTCATCGTCACTGCAGTATTCCTCTGCCATCTTCGTTTCGCTTGCGGACAGTTCCTTCCGGCGGTCATTCACCATGTTCAGCTGCGCCGCATAATCACTGATGACTCTTTCATTTTCACTCAGCAGATATTTCACCACCGTATTGACATTGGAAATATCATTCATCCTTCCGACGCTGTTCAGCTTGGGAACCACCTGAAAGGCAATGGTTGTTTCATTAACCGCAGATCCGGGAATAAAGAGCGCCTTCAATGAAGCAGGACGGCCTTTTTTCAGGATATCCATTCCTTTTCTGACGATCTTTCTCGTCTCGCGCCATAACGGCATGACGTCCGCTACAGCCGCAACAGCCGCCATTGCCGTAAGTGAATCATCCTCACCTGTCAGATACCTGCTGATCTGCAGGGCAACACCGGCACCGGAAAGATATTCATATTCCGGTTCCATATAATCCGGATGAACAACGTACTCTGTTTCGATCTCTTCTTCGATCCGGTGATGATCGGTAATGATGATATCGACACCGAGTTCGTTTGCCCTTCGTATTGCCTCATGCGCCTTAACGCCGTTGTCCACCGTCATGATCAGGGTATAGCCTTTCTGAACCGCCAGCTCAACGGTAGCGGCAGAGAGTCCATACCCTTCCTTAAACCTGTCCGGTATATAATATCCGTTTTTGATTCTGAGCTTATCCAGCGTTTTTTTCATGATTGCCGTGCTGCAGATTCCATCCGCATCGTAGTCCCCGCCGACGAATACCATCTCATGGTTCCGCGCAGCCTTCAGAATTCTCTGACAGGCTTTTACGAGACACTCGGCATTGCTTGTTGTGAGCCGCGTATCACCGGAAAGCAGTTCCCTGATCTGATCATCATCAGCTTCCGAAGCAGTCAGAAGCTTTCCGAGAAGAGGTCCGATGCCGTAAGTACTGCAGCAGACTTCCTCATCCGCATCAATGATTTCCCATCTCATTCTTCATCCCCGTTCATTTCTTCGATCAGACCGATCACCTGGGAAAGATCATCCCTTCTGAATTCTATTGCCTGTTCCATTTCTTCATCCGGCTCGATCAGGTCTTTGATAAAGCAGGAATGCATGCCGGCTCTTTGAGCCGCGATAATTCCGTTCTTTGAGTCTTCCAGGACAAGACATTCCGCCGGATCTGTTTCCAGGCATTCGGCTCCTTTGAGGAAGATCTCGGGATCAGGCTTCCCGTTGGTTACCATATTCCCGCCGATCATCGCATCATAGTTCAGCGGTTCGGAAACCGTCGACAGAAGTGCCTTCAGATAATCGGTGCCGCTGCTGGAACAGATCGCGGTTTTGAATCCGTGATCCCTGAGATACCGGAACAGTTCTATCAGTCCTTTCTTGTTCAGAAAATCAGTCCCCATGGATGTCCAGTAATCCAGATCAAAACGCTTTGCGGAAATTATGGGTCTCACTTCCTTCAGACCGGGAATCGATTCAATGTATTTAATTACATCCGGCCCGCTGGCCCCGGTAATCCTGACATTGAAGTCTTCCGGCAGTGTTATTCCGTACTTCGCAGCCTCGTTGTGCCAGATCTGTTTCGCATAGTATTCGGTGTTGAACATCAGTCCGTCACAGTCAAAAATCACAGCTTTGATCATCATTCTTTCCTTTCTTCAAAAAAAGACAGCGGAAGCTGCCTTTTTATCGTTATGCATTAACTCCCTTGAATGTATATTCGTCCAGTTCTTCCTTCACTTCTTTCTTCTTCGTCTTTTTCTTATCCTTCGGCTTGATATGTGTTCTTGCCCATACCCATACGGAAGGAGCGATAAAGATTGAGGAGAATGTTCCGGCGATCAGACCGACGAACATGGCAAAGATAAATGTGAAGATAGCTCTGGATCCCATAAGGAGCAGGAAGATTACCGGCAGCATGGTGGTAACCGTACTGTACAGCGACATCTTGATTGTTGCGTCCATGGACTTGTTTACAATCTCTCTGTAATCCGCTTCCTTCATGTTCTTCTTTCCGGAGGCCATCATTTCCCTGACTCTGTCAAATACAACGATCGAGTTATTGATGGAATAACCGATAATCGTCAGCAGGACGGAGATCAGTTCGGTATTAACCTCGAAGCGCATGATGGAGAATACAGCGAGAACCATTGCGACGTCATGTACCAGAGCGACGATACAGCCGAGCGCATAATCCCACTCATAACGGAATGTGACATATGCCATCATGGCAATCCATGCGACAATCGTAAGAATAACCGCATTTCTGACGAGATCTCTTCCGACGACAGGTGTAACAACGTTGTCACCGGGTTCAACACCGTAAATCTCGGTAAAGGCTTCCTTGATCTTTGTCAGATCTTCGGTTGTCAGCGCCTGTTTGGTAATCGCATAAACGGAATTCTCACCGGAGGACTGATAGCTGAATCCGCTGTATCCGAGTTCATCCATTTCCGCCGAAACGGCATCAATCGTAACCGGCTCTTCGGAAGTGATTGTCAGTTTTGTACCGGATGAGAAGTCAATGCCGAGGTTGAAGAAACCCTTTCCGCCCGCAAGACTGACACAGCTCATGATCAAAGCGACCGCGAAGATGACAAGACTTGTTCTGATCAGATATTTTGCTTTGCCGCTGTAGTCAAACTGATGCGTACCGGTATAGAACTGTGATTCTCCCTTTGAGATATCGGGAATCTGATCCTGTTTGACACCGAACCATTCCGGCTTGTTGTCCGCAATGCCGGAGCCGACAATCAGGGACAGCAGCCACTTGGAGAAGCCGACATTCAGAACCAGCGTCATGACGACAGTCAGGATCAGCATTGTCGCAAATCCCTTAACAGCGCCATTGCCCCAGATATACATGATCAGGGCAGCGATCAATGTTGTGAACTGAGCATCGAAAACGGCAGAGAAGGAAAGCTTCTGACCTTCTGCCACAGCAGCAGGGATGCTTCTGCCTTTATAGAGCTCCTGTCTGATTCTTTCATAGTTGATGATATTGGCGTCAACCGTCATACCGATACCGAGAACAAGAGCGCCGATACCGGAAAGTGTGAATACAGCTCCCATAAGGGAATACAGTCCGAAGATTGCCCAGATATAAGCTGCGAGCATAACGCAGGATACGATACCGGGCAGACGGTATTTGAACAGCATGAATACCATGATTGCCAGAATGCCGACGGCACCGGCAATACCGGTCTTATGCAAAGCATCATTACCATACTGGGCAGAAACCACGTTGGAGCTGATTTCCGTCAGCTTGACAGGAAGCGAACCTGAATTTATCAGGTTTGCAAGTGTTCTTGCTTCCGTTTCCGTGAAGTTTCCTTCAATGATACAGTCACCGGAAATGGCGCTGTTTACCGATGCGGCAGAGATATACTTCGGCTCTTCACCGGCAGCTGCCTTTGTTCTTTCTTCGGTATATGTGTCACCTTCCTCCCAGTCGAGCCAGATGATCATGATATTGTTGCCGTTTGTCTTGGCAGCGATCGATGATGTGATTTCCGAGAACTTGTCCGCGTCAGCGATCTTCAGGGAAACAATCGGCTTACCGTCCTGATAGGCAAGAGACGCACCGCCCTCAACCAGAATGCTGGAATCGGAAAGTTCATTATCGTCCACATCACGGAATGTCAGATTCGCTGTCGTTCCGATCATTGAACGGGCAGAAGCCGGATCCTCAACACCGGCAAGCTGAACACGTACTCTGTTATCACCCTCGACAACGATCTGCGGTTCACTGACACCGAGAACGTTGACACGCTTTGAGATACTGTTGATGACTGCGGTCATATCTACATCCGCGCCTTCATTCAGCGGGGATACTTCATACAGAATCTCAAAACCGCCCCGCAGGTCCAGACCGAGATTCAGATTATTCTTAATGGAGCTGAATGTTGCAGCAATCAAAGCCGCAATAATGGCAGTCACCGCAAAGAATATGCCGAGTCCTCCCTTTTTCTGTTTTGTTTTTGCCATAATATGTCAATTCCCTCCTATGACATCTGAGAAATCTTCCAGATTGCTTCTGGCGCCGTCGCGTACAGCCCGCATTGACAGAAAGCGGACTATGTCACTGGCACTCACAGACAATATTTCATCAGCTGCCTGATGCAGTGATCCGGGCAGTGCTTTTTTCCAAAGGCTTTCCATTAAAAAATCTTCAAGATTTCCGTAACTCAGTGAAGGCAGTTCCGTACGGTTCAGTTTCTGCAGTTTCAGAACCATTGTCATCTGAACCAGTCTGTTATGAACATCAAAGACTTCCTGCTTCATGCCTTCCTCCTGACAATTTAAGTATTATAGCAAAATATGTCTTCAATGGCACCAGAATAAATAAAAAACTGCTCACAAACGAGCAGTTCAGTGAAGTCCGATCCAGAAACCGATCAGGGCCATGACAGCCTCTGCCGCCCAGAATCCCCTGACGATTCTGACTTCGTCGATTCCCTTCAGCCGGAAAGCGTAATGGATCGGGGTATAGGAGAACACTCTCCTGTGGAACACCCGTACGGCAACCTGCTGAATGATGACGCAGACAGTCTCTATGACAAAGATGCCTCCGATCATGATCAGCGCGAGCTCTTTTTTCTCGACCATTGCGAATGCCGCAAGAACCTCGCCCAGCGCAAGCGCTCCGGTATCACCCATGAATACACGCGCCGGTTTCTTGTTGAAATACAGATAACCGAGCAGAGCCGCGATCAGGGCAGCCGCAAACAGCGCCAGATTTGAAAGTCCCTGCTGGAATGCATAATACATAAACGGAAGTACTGCCAGTATTGAACATCCGGCTGCCAGACCGTCCATCCCGTCCGTCAGATTCACGGCGTTGGAAGAACCGGCAAACATAAACAGCACCAGGATGAAATACAGCCACCCGAGCGAAATTGATTTTCCGGTAAACGGGACCGCAATCTCGGATGTTCCGTATGTACGGTAAAGAAGGAAGAAGACAACCGCAAGAACCACCTGCATGCCGAATTTCTGCGCAGCGCTGAGTCCGTCGTTGTTCTTCTTGACAGCGATCAGATAATCATCCGCAAATCCGATCAGACCGTATCCGATATATGCAAGAAGTACCGTCATTGTACGGATGTCAGTAAGCACCGACGGCGAAACAATGACTGTAACGATCACCGGTACCAGAATAAACAGAATTCCTCCCATGATGGGTGTTCCCGCCTTTTTCTGGTCATCCTCCAGCGCATATTCACTGACAGACTGACGGAAACTCAGTTTTTTCAGATATTCGATAAACGAGGGCATGAGAATAAACATTGCCGCAAGACTTACCGCAAAAGCTATGACATATTTCATTCTGTATTCTCATCCTCCTGCTGTTCTTCAGCTTCTGTATCTTCAGACACTTCTGCCTGCTGTTTCAATCCGAAATTCACCTTAATGCTTGTGCCTCTTGTGACGACTGTTCCCGGCGGTATATTCTGGGATATTACTTTCCCTTCACCGGCCAGCTGGAACCCGAATCCGGTTACAGCCCATAAAGCCGCAACATCCTTCCTTGTCCAGCCGTAAAGATCAGGCATGACAAACGATCCGGTATCGGTAAGAAGGAATACCCTCTGCCCTGTCACCAGGAAATCTCCGCTGCGGGGGAACTGATCAATAACGGTATCACCGTCACCGAGAATCAGTACATCAGAGTCGAGATCATCCAGTTTGTCGTTTGCGTAATCAATACTGTGATTCAGCAGATTCGGCATTGTATATTTTTTGATCTGCGTCACTGCCTGCTGTTCTGTTCCCTCTTCGGTTTCACCCTCTTCTTCCTGTCTGTCACTGCTGAACCCGTAGGTCATTGCGACCTTGCGGAAGAAATTGATCTGCGGTTCCGTTTTGGCGTGCGCCATCGGATCATAATCCGCACGGAACGCATAATATACCATCACCTGAGGATCTTCGGCAGGCATGGCAGCCATCAGGGATGTAATCGTCTGACCGGATTCATATTTACCTTCAGCAGCCCACTCTGTCGTTCCCGTCTTGCCCATGATCAGACATTCGGGAATCTTGTAGTTGCGGGCAGAACCGTCTTCATCATTAGCGGTTCTTGTCAGAATCTCCTGCAGCTGTTTTGCGGTTTCTTCCTTGATCGGGTTGCCGACCACTTTGGTCTCAGCCTGATAGATCACTTTTGAGTTGTCATAGGAATCACGGACCGATTCCACAAAATACGGCTTTACCATTGTGCCGTCACTGAAGACCGCACTGTATGCCTGAAGCAGCTGCAGCATGGTCACAGTGGAACCCTGACCGTAACAGAGTGAAAGTCTGTCACCGGGCCATGTGAAATTCAGTGTTCCGTTAATCTCCGGAATGCCGTCGGTATCGACTTTCTGGAAGAACCCGAATTTCTTCAGATAATCCAGATGAATCTGGGGTGTTATGTTTTCCGTCTGAATTGCGGCGGCAACTGTATTCAGCGAGTAAATCAGACCATGATCATAATCGATATCACCATAGTTGATCATTCGCGCGTTATAGATACACCTGTCCGTGTTCGCTCTGACAGGGTTGTCATCTTCATCCCAGTAGTAGCAGAACTCATTTCCGTTTGTTGTATCATCGCCTTTATATTTACCTTCATTGATCGCCGCTGCCCAGGTGAATGTCTTCAGTGTTGAACCCGGTTCATACGGAAGCTGAGTGCCGATGTCGTTGTATTCGGTAATGTCCCTTACATTCGCATCGAATGAAGGATACTGACCCCAGGCAATGATCTTGCCTGTTTTCACTTCCATTGCCGCACCCCATACAGAGTATGTATTGAACATATTGGAAGTCATTTTCATCGATTCCTCAAGCGATGACTGTATGCCTTCATCAAGCGTCAGATATACGTTATATCCGTTGGATGCGCTGACGGTATTTTCCTTCATGCCGGGCAGTACATAGCCCTGCTTGTCCACCTGATAACTGCGGGAACCGTCCGTTCCCGTCAGATAGGAATTGAGATACAGCTCCAGTCCCATCTTACCGCTGATCAGACCGTTTTCATCCGCCTGTGCGTAACCGATCAGATTCGAGGCAAATGTCCCGTAAGGATAGATTCTCTGTATTGAATCGGTAAACTCGATGCCGGGCAGATCATAGCTGTCAATCTCATCCTTTTTTCCTTTGGGCAGGTTTCTGCCCTTTTCCCCGAGCTCCGTCTGATAAACATCCTGCGAGAGATACTCAAGTACGGTTTCATAATCCATGTTCAGAACATCAGAAAGAATTTCTGCCGTTCCTTCCTTATCTTTAACATAGGCAATCTCATCTCCGACCGCCGGTCTGTTTTCATCAAGGATACAGACGATATTGTAGGTCTTTCTGTCCTGAGCGATTACATTGCCGCTGCGGTCAAGAATATTCCCGCGCAGAGCATGAATCGTTTCCGTGATCGTATTCGCGGAATCAGCGTAAACACTTAAATCCGTACCCGAACGCAGATGGACCTTGCCCACTGCAACCAAAAAAACATCAGAGGCAATTAAAACTGTTGCCGCTAATGTTACAAGAAATATCATTCGAAGTTCGCGGTTCCGACTTCTTTTTGCCATAAGCTATTCTCCATCAATATCTTCTGAAGTAATGGTTATAATATTTTCCTGATTTCTCGTCAGGCCGCTGTTGGCAGCAATTTCATCGACCCGCTCACTGGAAGCCAGTTCTTTGTTCTCCAGTTTTAAAGCATCATTCTGCAGCGTCAGCGCCGCAATCTGATCATTGATTTCCTGGGTCTGTGTACTCAGAAGATTGTTATAGGAACGCAGAAATAATGCGCTCAACAGATAAAGCATAGCAGAAAACAGAACAAATACTGCAGTAAAACTTTCCAATCTCAATGTTTTTTTCTTTTTTCTCTTTACGATCTTAGCCATCTGTTGAACCCCTTATTCTTTCTATCACCCTAAGTTTCGCGCTGTGCGAACGATTGTTTTCTCTCAGTTCTTCCTCAGATGCGGTCACCGGCTTCCTGTTTACCAATCGGAAGGAGGCCTGCTCCATTTGTTCAGCTTTCAGCGGAACTTTAGGCTCAACAAATGGAGCAGAGGAATAATCTTTGAATATGTTTTTGACAAGTCTGTCTTCCAGAGAATGAAATGTGATTACGGCACATCTGCCGCCTTCATTCAGCATTTCCAGTGAATTGATCAATCCTTCACGGAGTGCGCCAAGCTCATCGTTGGTTTCAATACGCAGAGCCTGAAATGTCTTCTTTGCCGGATGGCCTTTTTTTCTCAGCTCTTTGGCCGGAAGCGCAGCCTTGATCAGGTCCGCCAGTTCAAATGTCGTATTAACCGGCTTTTCTTCCCTGGCCTTCAGAATTTCTGCCGCAATCCGGGGAGCGTATCTTTCTTCTCCGTAATCTCTGAGAATTCTGATCAGTTCATCTTTCGGATAGGTGTTGACGATCTGCCAGGCATCTTTGCTCTGCGATCTGTCCATTCTCATATCCAGACGGTTGTCAAACCGATAGCTGAAACCCCTTTCAGCGTCATCGAACTGCGGGGAACTGACACCGAGATCCATCATGATGCCGTCAACCGTCATCACACCGAGTCCGTTCAGTTTCTCCCGGATATTTCTGAAATCACTGTGAATAAAAACGATGCGGTCTTTCAGAGAACTGAGATTCGCGGCAGATTCCTTCAGCGCCTGTTCATCTTTATCAAAGGCATAAAGCATGCCGTCTGTCAGTTTTTCCGCCAGTCTTCCGGAATGTCCTCCTCTTCCCAAAGTGCAGTCAACGTAGATCCCGCTGCCTTTTACATTGAGAAGATCAATGGTCTCTTCCAGCAATACACTTTTATGTTCCATTACTGAAGATACTCCGTCAGATCTTCTGCCACTGTTTCAAAAGCACTCTCTGCTTCTTCATCGTAGGCATCCCATTTCTCTTCCGGCCAGATCTCGAGATGATCCGCCACACCGATCACAATACAGGCTTTCGTGATATCAGCTGTTTTAAGCAAAAACTGGGGAAGCTGAATCCGTCCCTGGTTGTCGAGCGAACATTCCACAGCTTTTGAAGTGAGCGAACGCATATATAAACGCGCTTCTTTCTTCGTTGCCGGAATCTTGACCAGTCTTTCAATCATGCTGTTCCACTTTTCCTGTGTATAAACAGCAAGACATCCGTCATGTCCTTTTGTGACGACAAAAGACGCGCCAAGCCCGTCACGGAATTTTGCCGGAATGATGAGTCTGTTTTTGGTGTCCAGACTATGTCTGTATTCTCCCATGAACATGGTCTCATCCTCCACTTCGCTCCACTTTCTACCACAAGTGTACCACTTCAACGTTATATTACAACTTTTTTTTGCCAAAACAACAAAAAAAAGAGATCCGAAGATCTCTTTGATGAATCTCTTACTTGGATTCCGCAGCAGTTACACTGCCGACATTTCCGCAATTAGGGCAAGCGTGATGAGGACGCTTCATCTCGCCGCATACCGGACACTTGATCAGTGTCGGAGCGTTGAGCTTGTAATGCGTTCTTCTCTTATCCCTTCTTGTACTGGAATTCCTTCTCTGCTGTACAGCCATTGCCTAGCACCTCCTACTCTTCAACGTCGAATTGTTTCAGTTTTGCCAGACGCGGATCTATCTGATCTTTCCGGCTTTCCTGATAATCGGCCTCACTGTATACCTTCCAGCCATCGCCTTCCGGATACTCGTCTTCGGCCAGGACTGTCATTTGGAGCGGAACCTCCAGCAGAATTGCATCAACCACTGCCGGCATCAGCTCAATGACATCATCGTTAACCTCACGAACACCGTCTTCATCCGTCCGGGAG
>CACXDM010000094.1 GCA_902766435.1 uncultured Erysipelotrichaceae bacterium
CTGTATTTTGAATCTGCCGCCATGATTCCGGCATTAATCACCATCGGCAAGATGCTGGAGGCAAGATCAAAGGGAAAGACAACAGACGCGCTGAAGAGTCTGATGAAGCTTGCGCCGAAAACGGCAGTTCTCTTAAGAGACGGTCAGGAAGTTGAAGTCGGCATTGAGGAAGTGAATACAGGAGACATCTTCGTTGTAAGACCCGGTGAGAATATCCCCGTTGACGGGATCGTTCTTGAGGGAAGCAGCGCAGTAAATGAAGCTGCTCTGACCGGTGAATCCATTCCGGTGGATAAGACGGAAGGTGACAAGGTATCTGCTGCCACAAGCAATCAGTCCGGTTATCTTAAGTGTCAGGCAACCAGAATCGGTGAAGATACGACACTCTCCCAGATTATTAAAATGGTGAGTGATGCGGCAGCGACGAAGGCACCGATTGCCCGTATTGCCGATACGGTATCCGGATATTTCGTTCCCTTTGTCATCATCACGGCGTTAATCACAATGATCGGATGGCTGATCGCCGGAGAGACATGGGCATTTGCGCTTGCCAGGGCAATCTCCGTACTGGTGATCTCCTGTCCGTGCGCTTTAGGTCTTGCGACACCGGTTGCGATCATGGTCGGCAACGGCATCGGCGCAAAGAACGGTATACTCTTCAAGACAAGCGAAGCTCTTGAGAATGCCGGAAGGATTCAGATCATTGCCCTGGATAAAACAGGTACGGTAACGACAGGTGAGCCCTGGGTAACGGATCTGAAGCCGGCTGAAGGTGTCAGTGAAGAAGAACTGCTGACACTGGCATATGCTTTGGAAAAGAAATCAGAACATCCTCTGGCAAAGGCAGTTGTCAAAGAGGCAGAGGAAAGAGGTCTTACTGTTCGGGAAGTCTCAGAATTTAAAGCTTTGACAGGTAATGGTGTTGAGGCAGTTGTGTCCGGTCAGAAGGCATACGGCGGCAGCCGCAGGTTTACCGAATCCATGCATACGCTGACACCGGCTCTTGCGGAAGCATCCGATCAGCTTTCTTCCGAAGGAAAGACACCGCTGTTCTTCACGAGCGGGCAGAAGGTTATGGGTATCATTGCCGTAGCGGATGTCATGAAGGAAGATTCACCTGAAGCGATCAGAGAACTGAGAAACATGGGTATCGAAGTTGTAATGCTTACGGGAGACAATCAGCGTACGGCTGATGCGATCGGCTCAAAGGCCGGTGTCGACAGAGTAATCGCAGGTGTGCTTCCTGACGGGAAAGAAGCAGTAATCAGAGAACTGCAGGAAAGAGGAAAGACCGCGATGGTCGGTGACGGCATCAATGACGCTCCGGCTCTGACAAGAGCGGATGTCGGTATTGCGATCGGAGCAGGTACTGATGTCGCGATTGATTCGGCGGATGTGGTACTCATGAACAGTAAGCTTTCCGATGTATCGGCAGCTGTAAGACTCAGCAGAAGAGTTCTGACAAACATTCATGAGAACCTGTTCTGGGCATTCTTCTATAATGTAATCTGTATACCTCTTGCGGCAGGTCTTTATGCATATAAGATGAATCCGATGGTAGGCGCGGCAGCGATGAGTCTTTCCAGCTTTACGGTATGCATGAACGCCCTCAGACTGAATCTGATTGATATTCATGATGCGTCCAAAGACAGGAAGCTGAGAAAGCAGGCACTTCCCTATGCGGAACCAAAGTATGAAGAGACAGTGGAAGTCGGCGGGATGATGTGTGAACACTGTGAAGCCAGAATCGAGAAAGCTGTTTCGAAACTGGATGGCGTAAAGTCTGTCAAGGCAGATCATAAAACGGGAAAGGTAAATATCACTCTGACAAAACCGGCTGATTTTGATCAGATCAAAAGAGCGGTTGAGGGTGAAGACTATGAATATATAGGAAAAGAAGGAGAAGAGAAGACAATGAAGAAGACAGTCAAGATTGAAGGTATGATGTGTCCGCACTGCGAGGCCACTGTAAAGAAGGCTCTTGAGGCAATTGACGGAATCGAAAGCGCTGAGGCAAGCCATGAAAAGGGTACAGCTGAAATTATCCTCTCAAAGGATGTCGAAGCGGCAGTCATTCAGAAGGCAATTGAAGACAAAGACTACAAATATCTTGGAATCGAGGCATAAGAATGAGAAAAATCACACTTGGCATTGATGGAATGGCATGCGGGATGTGTGAGTCCCATGTCAACGAAACCGTCAGACAGAACTTCAATGTAAAAAAGGTCACTTCCGACAGGAAGAAAAAGCAGACAATCATTATCGCAGACGAAACAATCAGCGAAGAAGCGCTGAAAAACGCAATCGATCCTACGGGATATACGGTAACTTCCTGGCAGGACGAAGAATACAAAAAGAAAGGTCTGTTCGGTTTCTGAGAACAGACGGGAGAATAGATATGGAACTGAAAGAAACGATCCGCAGACGCAGAAGCATCCGGCAGTATACGGGTGAACCAATCAGTGAAGAAGCACTGAATCAGATCCTGCAGGCCGCATTGCTGGCACCGACAAGCATGAACCGGAAACCATGCCGTTTCTATGTTGTAAAGGACAAAGATGTTCTGAAGAAACTGGCAGATGCGAAAAAGGCAGGCGGGAAGATGCTCGCTGACTGTGAAGCTGCCATCGTTACTGTCGGAGACAGTGACAAGGCAGATACATGGATCGAGGACTGTTCCATTGCAATGTCATTCATGATGCTGGCAGCAGTGGATCAGGGAATCGGTTCCTGCTGGGTACAGATCTATCTTAGGAAACAGGAAGACGGCAGTGACGCGGAAGATGCAGTCAGAGAGATTCTTTCTCTGAAGGAAACAGACAGAATTGCAGGGATCCTTGCTTTGGGTATTCCGGCAAAAGAAGCTGAACCGCATACTGAGGCAGACGCTGATATGGGAAAGGTAATCAGAATCGGATGAATATACCGGAAAAAGAAATCATCCTGGAACGGATCAAGGCTTCAAAAAAACCGGTGATCGTTTCCATTGACGGCAGGTGTGCTTCCGGCAAGAGTACACTTGCGAAGGAGCTTGCAGAGGAACTGAACGCGGATGTCATCCATATGGATGATTTCTACCTGCGTAAAGAACAAAGAACTCCTGAGCGTTATGCCGAACCCGGAGGAAACGTTGACGCTGAGAGATTTCTTTCTGAAGTACTGATTCCTCTGAAGAAAGGAAAGGCATTCACGTATCATCCCTTTGACTGTTCGGTTATGGAGGTCTCAGACAAGGCGGTTCCTGCCGGAGAGAAGGATGTAACAATCATCGAGGGAAGCTACAGCCAGAGAGCAGATCTGAGAGATTATCATGATCTGAAAATCTTCCTTGATGTAAGACCTGACGTACAGATGGAAAGAATCAGAAAGAGAAATCCCGATAAATGGGAAATGTTCAGAGACAGATGGATTCCTCTGGAAGAACTGTACTTTGATTCGTGTTCGGTAAAGGATCAGGCGGATATCGTGATTGATACATCAGACGTGTTCTGAAAACAACACACTTATATATGAGAACAGAATGGCTTACGGGTCATTCTTTTTCTATTTTCCTGTGTTGTGAATGGTAAAAAAGCGATTTCAAAAGATTTTTTCTCAAAAGCATTGACGGATCCTCTGAACTTTGGTACCAATATTAATGCAGTCGAGGCGCAAGCCGAGGCTGCATTGAATATGCCGGGGGCGACCCCGGCGCCTTATGGGGGCTTGGCCCCCGCCTTTTTTTATCTTAATGCCGGACTGTATGATTCTTTACAGTCCGGTTTTTTTTGCTCTTTGTCTTTTGTATATCAGCTGATTCAGTTTTTTGGAAACCGCCGGATATTATGCGGATTTACAGCACATGCAGGAATACAATTTCGCGGATTTGTATACCGTTGACAGAAAACCCGTTGAAGGTGATCGGGTTTCGGACTATAACAAGGAACGTAAAAACTACTGACCGACGGTCATACATCAGGAAAGGGGGAGTATGAATGCTGGAAAAATTCAGTAAGGGAATCGTTAAGATGCGTGTAATGATACTGATCATTGCGACAGCGCTTCTGATTCCTGCCGGTATCGGTTATCTGAATACGAAAGTCAATTATGACCTTCTGACATATCTGCCGAAAGACATTGAGACAATGGTCGGACAGGATATTCTGAAGGATGAGTTCGGAACCGGAGCGTTCTCCATGTTTATCACGGAGGGAATGGAACCGAAAGATACAGCGGCCGTTAAGAAAAAGATAGAACAGATTGATCATGTGAAAAAGGTGATCTGGTATGACTCGGTGATGGATGTGACAATCCCGATGGAGATGCTGCCGGAAGAGATCTATGATGCCTTCAATAACGGGGATGCGACGATGATGTTCATCATCTTCGATGACACAACTTCTGCCGATTCGACAACTGCTGCAGTTGAGGAAATCCGTAAAGTGGCGGATAAGCAATGTTTCCTCAGCGGTATGACAGCAGTTCTTGTGGATACAAGAGATCTTTCGGAAAGCGAAGCGCCGATCTATGTAGGACTGGCAGTACTTCTTTCTGCCATTGTTCTGTCACTGGCAATGGACTCTTATCTGGTGCCGTTCCTGTTTCTGGCAAGTATCGGGATGGCAATCATCTATAACCTGGGTACGAATCTGTTCTTAGGACAGATCTCCTATGTCACCAAAGCACTGGCAGCTGTTCTGCAGCTTGGTGTGACGATGGACTATTCGATCTTCCTCTGGCACTCCTATGAGGACAGGCTGAAGGAGGGAGAAGAAAAAGATGACGCAATGGCGACGGCGATCGGAGAGACGATGACTTCCATCGTCGGCTCAAGTATTACAACCATTGCCGGATTCATCGCACTCTGCTTCATGAGCTTTACACTCGGTCTTGATCTGGGAATTGTTATGGCGAAAGGCGTATTGTTTGGTGTTATTGCCTGTGTAACTATACTTCCTTCCCTGATTCTGGTGTTTGATAAGCTGCTGAGAAAGACTCAGCATAAAGCACTTCTTCCGGAATTCAACGGCTGGGGCGAATTTATTGTAAAGCATGCAAAGGTATTTCTGATTGGGGCATTGGTCCTGATTGTTCCGGCAGTATACGGATATACACATACAAAGGTTTACTACAATCTGGATTCCACGCTGCCTAAGGATCTTCCGAGCATCGTCGCAAATGCAAAACTGGAAGAGAAGTTCAATATGAACGCGACACACGCGCTGCTGATGAGTGCGGATACGGATGAGAAGGAAGTAAGAGAAATGGCAGACCGGATGAAACAGGAACCGGGCGTCAAATGGGTGCTCGGACTGGATACGGTAAAAGGTCCTGCCCTGCCGGAAGAATTCATTCCGGATGAACTGAAAACAGCATTGGTTTCAGACAATCACAAGCTTCTTCTGATCGGTTCTGAATACAAGGTCGCAAGTGAAGAGGTCAACGCACAGGTTGAAACATTGTCGGATATAGCCAAGGAATATGACGGAGGGGCGATGTTGATCGGTGAGGCGCCTGCCACAAAGGATCTGATTAAGATCACGGCGCATGACTTCGCTACTGTCAGTACGGTATCCATCGGTATTATCTTTGTCATCATTGCGTTTGTGTTCGGTTCGCTTTCCCTGCCGATCATACTGGTTGCGGTAATCGAACTGGGTATCTTCATCAATATGGGAATTCCGGCATTTACCGGGACGACAATCCCGTTTGTCGCATCAATTGTCATCGGAACGATTCAGCTTGGATCCACCGTAGACTACGCAATCCTGATGACGACAAGATACCGGCGTGAAAGAACAAGAGGAGCAGAGAAGAAGGAAGCGGTATGCACTGCTCTGAATACGAGTATTAAATCTGTTGTTGTGAGTGCGCTCTCATTCTTTGCGGCAACGTTCGGTGTCGGCGCATATTCAAATATCGATATGATCAGTTCACTCTGTACGCTGATGTCCAGAGGCGCACTGATTTCCATGACATGTGTAATCTTCATTCTGCCGTCAATTCTGCTTGCGGCAGACGGAATCATTACGAAAACATCAAGACCCCAAAGAGGCTGAGGAGGCAAAATATGAACAGAAATAAGATAATCAGAAGTTCAGCAGCTGTACTGCTGGCATTCAGCACAGGATGCGCGGTCAGCGCCGAAGAAATTCCGGCAGTGAAGGAAAACACTGCGCCTGTTGTTGAAGAACAAGCTGTCTTCCACAGCGGGGATGACGGAAAAGAAGAAACAGTCTATATCATCGGTGATGCCGAGGGCAATCCGAAATCAGTCATCGTTTCCGACTGGCTGAAGAACGGAAGCGGAGCTGACAGTCTGAGTGATGAGACCGGTCTTTCCGATATCAAAAATGTCGGCGGAGATGAAGTATTCCATGTGAACACGGACGGAACGATTACCTGGGATGCGGCAGGCTCGGATATTTACTATCAGGGCACGACCGATCAGGAACTTCCGGTAAACGTGAAGATCAGTTATACACTTGACGGACAGCCTGTATCCGCATCGGAAATCGCCGGTAAGAGCGGTCACGTAAAGATCCGCTTTGATTACGAAAACAAGGCAGAAAAGACAGTGGAGATCAACGGAAAGACAGAAACCGTAAAGGTACCGTTTGCGATGGTCTCAGGAACAATTCTCTCACAGGAGTGTTTCTCCAATATCAAGGTCACCAACGGAAAGCTGATCTCGGAAGGCACCAACGCGATTGTCTTCGGTATGGCTTATCCGGGACTGAAGGAATCTCTGAATCTTTCCGATATGCAGGACGGTCTGGATCTCAGTAAGATTGAAATTCCCGATTATGTCGAGATTGAAGCAGATGCGAAGAATTTCAAACTGGATACGACAATGACTGTAGCCAGCGCGAATCTGCTGAATGAACTGAACATGGATGAAATCAATACAGGTGATCTTCAGAACAAGATGAACGAACTGACAGACGGTTCCAATGCTCTTCTGGAAGGGACGCAGTCTCTGAAAGACGGTGCTGACAAACTGGCAGACGGAACGGATACTCTGTATGAAGGAACCGGAACTCTGAAGGACGGCACACAGAAGCTGGCAGACGGCACTTCTCAGCTGAATGCCGGCACAAAGACACTGGCAGATGGCGCTGGTCTTGCAAAAGACGGCTCTGCAGCGCTGAAGAACGGCGCTGAAGATCTCAGTGACGGTGTGAATCAGGCCAAAGACGGTGTGACAGCCATGAAGAACGGTATCGGTGATCTGAAGAACGGCAGTGAGAATCTGGCAGCAGGTACAGATAAACTGGCAGCCGGAACAAAACAGCTGGCTGAAGGTGCTTCTTCTCTTTCCGAAGGCGCTTCTGCCCTGAAAGACGGTACTTCTTCTCTTGCGGCAAATACGCAGACTCTGAAAGACGGAGCCGGACAGGTTAACAGCGGAGCGGAAAACGTCAACGCAGGCGCCGGCGCGCTGAAGGACGGTCTGGCGAATGCAAATGAAGGCGCTAAGAATCTCGATGCCGGAATATCTGATCTGCAGAACGGGATTACGGCTGCTGATCAGGGTGTCTCTGCGCTGCAGGACGGTATGAGCAGTCTGAGCGATCAGCTGAACGGCGGCATGCAGCAGCTGTCCGATGCGCTTCCCACACTTCAGACAGGAGCGCAGGCAGTCAGTGACGGTCTGGATTCGATTTCCTCAAATGCGGATTCTCTTTCTTCC
>CACXDM010000095.1 GCA_902766435.1 uncultured Erysipelotrichaceae bacterium
CGGGTGATCGACAGGGTTCATTGCGGAACCTCTGACGGTCGGGCGGATGCCTCTCCATCTGTTTCTGCCTGCCTTACCCCAGCTGACCAGGGAGTAGTCGCCGTTGCCGACAACACCGATGGTTGCACGGCAGTTTCCGCGGACTCTTCTGACCTCACCGGAGGAAAGACGAACTGTTACGAAGTTGCCTTCAGAACCGAGGATCTGTGCGGAGCAGCCGGCAGCTCTTGCCATCTGTCCGCCCTTGCCGGGCTGAAGTTCAATGTTATGTACGAATGTACCATCAGGGATGTTTCTCAGTTCCATCGCGTTGCCGACCTTGATGTCGACTGCTTCACCGGCGATAACCTGATCACCGACATTGAGTCCTTCCGGTGCGAGAATGTAGCGCTTCTCACCGTCAGCGTAGTTGATCAGAGCGATGAAGGCGTTGCGGTTGGGATCGTATTCGATTGCCGCAACCTTGCCCGGAACGTCGTTCTTGTCTCTCTTGAAGTCGATGATTCTGTACTTCTGCTTGGCACCGCCGCCCTGGTGGCGTGTTGTGATGCGTCCGTTGTTATTCCGACCGCCTTTTTTGTTTAACGGAGCGAGCAGACTCTTTTCGGGCTTGTCCTTTGTGACAGCGTCCCGGCTCATTGTAGTCATGTTTCTGCGTCCGTTGCTGGTCGGCTTATACTTAACTATTGCCATTTTCTTTTCTTTCCTTTCGCAGTTTGTCCGGAGATAGCGATATTCCTCCGATATTTAATTGACTCAGTTCTCTGAGTCGAAGATGTCGATCGTCTGTCCTTCGGGCAGAGTAACGATCGCTTTCTTCACAGCGTTTGTCTTTCCGACAAAGCGTCCCATTCTCTTCTTCTTGGGATGAACGTTAACAATGTTGATCTTCTCGGGCTTGATGCCGTAGATTTCATTGATGGCCTGAGCAACAGAGATCTTGTTTGCATTCTTGGAAACTTCGAATGTAACCTTGTTCTCTTCACTCAGCTTCATTGTCTTTTCCGTAACGACCGGACGGATAATGATGTCACGTGCACTCATTATGCGAATACCTCCCCTGCAGTTGCTGCAGCAGCTTCTGTAAATACGATCTTGTCAGCGTTGACGATATCGTAGACATTCAGGCTGGGAACAGTAACTACAACAGCGTTCGGAATGTTTCTCATTGACATGTAAGCATTGTCGAAGTCCTCGGAAGGATCGGCAACGAACAGTGTCTTGCGGTCGAATCCGAATGCATCGAGCAGAGCGACAGCCTTCTTTGTCTTGATCTCATCAAATGAGAGGTTGTCGATCAGTGTCAGATTGTCATTCAGGTTCTTTTCGCTCAGCGCGGAACGGAGAGCGAGTCTGCGAACCTTGCGGTTCATCTTGAGGTTATATTTGCGCGGCTGAGGACCGAACGCGATTGCGCCGCCTCTGAACTGTGTCGCACGGGTGGAACCCTGACGGGCACGGCCTGTACCCTTCTGACGGTAAGGCTTCTTGCCTGTTCCGCTGACAAATGCTCTTGTCTTTGTGGAATGTGTACCCTGTCTCAAGCCAGCCTGGTAGACGAGCACAGCATCATAGATTGCCTGCTGATTCGGTTCAATTCCGAATACGGCATCGGAGAGCTCAACTGTCTTAACGACTTTGGCTTCCTGATTGTATACATCTTTGTTTGCCATTGATTACCCCTCTACTTTCCTTTACGGGCTGCACTGGCTGCCGCCTTCTTAGCTGCTTCGGCAGCGTCCTTTTCAGCCTGTTCTTCAGCGAGCTCAGCATTGATTGTTTCGGAAACCTTTTCGAGTTCTTCCTCAACTGATGTTCCTTCATAGGAGATCAGCTCGGGAGCCTTGACTTCCTTGACCGGTTTAACAGTTGTCTTGATCATGACCAGACCTCTCTTGGGTCCCGGAACATTTCCCTTGATCAGGAGATATCCTTCTTCTGTGTCAACCTTAACAATAGTGAGATTCTGATTTGTTGTTGTTACTGAACCGTAATGTCCGGGCATCGGTGTGTTCTTCTCAATACGGCCGTTGTTACGTCCTGTTGTAGCGAGTGAACCGATGTGTCTGACGTTCTTGGATCCGCCGTGTGTCTCAGGTCCGCGGTGAGCGTTGTAACGCTTGATCGTACCTGTGTAGCCATGACCCTTGCTTGTTCCCTGAACATCTACCTTGTCACCGGCCTTGAACAGATCAGCCTTGACTTCAGCACCTGCTTCGAGATTCATCATCTCGTCAGCGACAATCTCTCTGATGTAGTGCTTCGGAGCCGTATTGGCTTTCTTTGCATGTCCGATTGCCGGCTTGTTGGAGCGCTGCTCTTTTACATCTTCGTAACCGAGCTGGATCGCTTCGTAGCCATCAATTTCCTTTGTCTTCTTCTGCAGTACAACGTTGGGCTTGACTTCAACAACAGTAACGGGGATCAGATTTCCCTCAATTGTGAAGACCTGCGTCATACCGAGCTTACGTCCTAACAATCCTTTCATGTGTTTTTCCGAGTTCCTTTCTTTTACAGTTTGATTTCAATATCTACTCCTGAGGGCAGGTCGAGTCTGCTTAATGCATCGATCGTTTCTGCGCTCGGGCCGATAATCTCAATCAGTCTTTTGTGTGTACGGATCTCAAACTGCTCACGAGAATCCTTGTACTTGTGGACAGCGCGGAGTACTGTGATTACTTCACGCTCTGTGGGCATCGGAACAGGTCCGACGATTTTCTTTGCGCCGTGGCTGGAAGCTGTCTTGACGATCTTCTCGCTGGCCGCATCCAGACTCCTGTTCTCGTAAGCCTTCAGACGAATTCTTACTGCGTTCTTTGCCATGAATTTTTCCTCCTTATATTCACTCCCTCTTCGGGATCGCTCAGTGGAAATTCCCCGGTTATCACGCCATCGTGACAACGCCTCTTGGCGTGCCGGCAACCTCCCACGTCTACGCGAGTGCCTCAATATATTACCACCGGGTAAAATGCTATGCAAGCAGTTTTTTATTGGTTTTTTCGGCTTTTTGAAACATTCATGAATCTTTTTGAATATTTCCGCAGAATCTTCACTTTTTTCTTCCGATTATGTGAAATGTATCCGTTTTCATACAAATTTTCGTGAAAAAAAGAAGGATTTTCTCCTTCTCATCGGTCCAGCTTGTCATTCAGCTTACGGTAGATCCGCTCCCGGAACCATGGTTCGGAGGACATCCTGACTGCCTCCTCCCTTTCAAACCAGGCAACACCGCTGTTTTCATCCGGCTTTTCCCTGACCGGTTCGGACGGGTCCGCCTCGATCAGATACGTCACATTCAGATGAAGATGGGAATTGACATACTTCCCCTTCTTTTCGTGACCATCCACTGTCAGTATTTCCAGTGAATAGATGTCTTCGGAAACGGGTGTGATATTCTGCAGACCGCTTTCCTCCCTGACTTCCTTCATTGCCGTTTTCAGAAGATCCCTCTCCCCGTCTGCGTGACCTCCGAGCCATGACCATGAATCATATATATTATGGTAGGCCATCAGTACCTGTTTACGGTCGGGTGATACAACCCAGGCAGAAGCAGACATATGCATGATCAGGTTATCCCTGCTGAAGATATCCGGTTCCGTCCGCAGCTTCTGAAGGATGACTGCCTTGTCTCTTTCCTCCTGTTCATTGAACGGAATGAAGTTTTCAATATCATTGATCAGCTTCATGTAATCACCTGAACAAGATCCGCAGATGAGGATTCTCCTCTGCTGCATCACTTAACACCAGCATGACTTTATATGCATATCTTGAAGCACAGATCTGACGGACATTATCCCTTGTCAGAATAATATCGGTATCTTCATTCACTTCACTCAGCAGATCTCTTAATGCGGAGAGATTCTTTCCGAAATACTCCGGGAAGGGAAACACTTCTGACATGTACTCTCCCATATCGCCTTTATTCAGAAGCCGGTCAGCGTCCAATATGATTTCTCTCATTGCCATTCTCCGTCAGTCCATATTTCAAAAGTCTTATAATGATCATCCGTGTAGTAGAAGATGTCATAGCTGTCTGTCCAGACCAGCCGCTTAGCGCCTCTGCTCCGGCGGTTGATCGTATCAATATCACATTCATAGTATTTGCCTTTGATGTCCGGCAGATTGTCATCATAGTCCTTGAACACATCACCGCCGATACACTTGCCCTTTACGGTTTTGTTCAGCGCGCCGCCTTCCCAGCCGAGCTTTCTCGCTTCCTTTTTGGTCATGTAGTTGGAAGGAAGATGGTGGTAAGTATACAGATACAGAACAACTTCATCCTTTGTGTCATATATGCCGTCTTCATCGATTCCGTATGCCTGCGCGTCCGGTTCTTTGGTTTCTGCCGGCCGTACGGTTTCTTCCGGTGTCTCTTTGATTTCAGGTGTCTCCGTTTCTTCCGGCACCTCTGTTGCAACAGGCAGTTCAGTCTCAATGACGGATAATCCGGCAGATGAAGCCTGTTCCGGCACCGTTTTCCGGCAGCCTGCCAGCATGCCCAGAGAGAGCACTGCCGCAGCCAGTCTCTTGAAATATTTCATCCCGCGCCTCCTGTCGGCTTCATGGTATCACATAACCGCCTGAATTATCACACCTTATATAATAAGGAACACCATACAAAAAGAACCACGTGAATCCCACATGGTTCTCAAATACACTTATTCCTTGACCGCATCCGTCCGGAAGATGAACTTCACGGAGTTGTCTTTTCCTTCCAGCGCGCCGCCGAAACTGTTATATGCGATTCCCGCATCAGCGACTGCCTTCAGACGGTCAACCGCCTTTGTAAGATCATCACCGAAGATCTCACTCAGCTTACTGATGCCTTCATCATTGAATTTCTGCATACCTTCAAGGAGTGTCTGTGTCCCTTCATCCAGTGTATGCATTCCGTCACGCAGTGTTCCCGCACCTTCATACAGTGTTCCTGCGCCCGTATTCAGCTGTGAAGCTCCGCTGTCAATCTGAACAGCCGCGTTGTGGACTGTATCTGCTCCGCCGCTGATCTGAATCAATGCATCATTCAGATTCTTTGCGCCTTCTCTGATCTTCAAAGCACCATCCGACAGCAGTCCTGCCTTCTCTTCGAATTCCGTTACACCTGTATGCAGTGTTCCGATACCATCTCTGAGCAAAGCAGCGCCGTTCTGTAAAGCAGGTACACCTGTCTTTTCATCATTCAGGGCATCTGTTCCTGCCTTCAGCTGCGAAGCACCGTCACTGACTGCCCCTGCACCGGCATCCAGCTTCTGTGCTCCGGCATTCAGCTGATCAGTTCCGTCAGCCAATGTCTTCGTACCTGCTGCGAGCTGTGAAGTACCTGCCGCAAGATCGGAAGCACCGTTGCTGAGCTGATCTGTTCCGTTCACAAGAGCGCCGGAACCTTCCTTGATCTGCGCGCTTCCCCCAACCAGCTGGGATGTACCGTCTTTCAGATCACTGACACCGCTGTTCAGCTGTTCCAGACCGGAATTCACTTTCGTACTCATGTCAGAAACGGATGAAGCCATAGTACTGATTCCGTTCAGCACCGGATCTGCCGCCTGTGATTTGAGACTGCCGGCACCTTCGGAAATCTGAGAAGCGCCTGCCGAAGCAGAATCCAGACCGGAAGCCGCATCACTCAGACCGCTGCTGATATTTCCGAGTCCGTCGGAAGCAGAAGATAATCCGCCTGAAATATTGTCTAATCCGCCGGCAACCGCATCGCTGTACTGCTGAGCAGCACCGATCTGTGCCTTTGCGCTTTCAATCGCGCTGATCTGCTTGTCGGTCAGACCTTCATAGTTGATGCCGTCAAGTGCGCTGTATGCTTCAGAAGCGGAAGACGAAGCCTCATAAGCAGCCCCTTTCAGATCATCAGCACCGCTTCTTGCATTCTCAACACCACTCATAACCGAATCAACACCGTCTTTCGCCGAACGGACACCATCGGCCGCTCCGGATATACCGGAAGAAAGAGAATCCGCATTTGAGGAAATCGAATCCAGACCGTCACTGACTGCCTGCGCTCCTGTCTGAAGTGTGGGAAGCGCATC
>CACXDM010000096.1 GCA_902766435.1 uncultured Erysipelotrichaceae bacterium
CCGTCGCAGTACCACATCATACCATGATCTTTATGGTAAAAATAATGATGTATCTGACGGTCACCCGGAGTACCGATGGATGTTAACATAATGTTATATTCCTGTGCCATATATCCTCCTTTTGTTTTATTCATACAACCGATTAGTCTGAATAAACAGACAGTAGAATTTTAAAACCATTTACGAATAATATTCAAGTTTATTTATCCCTGTCCCGGTCAATCTCTTCCGTCCTGCTCTGCAGTTTCATCATATTCCCTCGTTTTCATTGTTTTTGTTTTTCATTATAATGAAAACAGGAGGAATGATTTCATGGCTGAAAAAACAATCATATTATTCTGCGGTGCAGGAATGTCAACTTCCCTTCTTGTCAACAAGATGAAGGAAGCAGCTGCTACCCAGGGAAAGGATTATGAGATTCACGCCCACGCCCTTTCCGAAGAATCAAAATATGCGCCGACTGCCGATGTCATTCTGATCGGTCCCCAGGTAAGATTCGAACTTGCCAATATGCAGAAACGGAATCCTGATAAGAAGATCTCCGATATTCCGATGAGAATGTACGGCACAATGGACGGTAAGGCAACCCTTGCCCTTGCCGAAAAACTCATGTCCGAAGAATAATTTACAGGAGATTAAAGCAATGATCAGAACAGATTATGTAAAACTGACAACCGTACCCGGTGTTGCCTACCGGCAGAAACTCACCTCAGGCGGTTCGGGAGTGACAATTGTCCGCAAGGATTATGAACAGCCCGGTATTGCCTCCATCAGTAAGACTTCCGGCGAACCGATTCCGGCGAAAAACACACCGGCAAAGAAATTTCCCAAAAAGGCATTTGAGGAAGCAATTGCCCTGACAAACGGAATGCCCTACAAGAAACAGGGCAAAGTCACCATCAAGGATGACATGTTCGTTGAAGAACCGGTGCCGAAAAGAGAAAAGGTTACTGTCGTGGATACTGCCGAGTATCAGAAGATTCTTGACAAGTATACCGACAAGGAAGGAAAGTTCTCTTACAAGCTGCTGAATAAGGACGCGATCAAGCTGCTGAATTCAAGCAAAGTCGTTGAGGCGATGATTCTTGAAGGTGCTTCTGCCGCTGCCATCCGCGGCTATATCGTCGGATCGAAATACCGTGACATCACAGGTAATCACGACCTGAAAAACAGACAGGTTACGAAGATCACCGAAATGCTGGATGAGATCGAACCGGCAGGTGTATTCAAGGAACTCACTTCCGAAATCAGAAAGAAGCTCAGTGTACGCAGGAAATAACCGTAAGAAAACTGCAGGTCATCAGATCTGCAGTTCTTTTTGTTTTATGGTGTTCAGTCAAGTCCTTCTTCACCGTTGGACGCGATGACCTGCTTGTACCAATAATAGGAATCCTTCGGAATACGATTCAGTGTTCCGGAGTTTTCATCTTCTTCCCTGTCAACATAGACAAAGCCGTAGCGCTTCTGATATCCGTTCAGCCAGCTCAGCAGATCAGTGTATGACCATGTGCAGTAAGCCAGTACACGGCATCCGTCGTCACATGCCTTCTTCAGTTCACGGACATGTGATTTCAGGTAATCAATACGGTAAGGATCATGGATCTTTCCGTCTTCAACCTTGTCAAATGCGCCGAGTCCGTTTTCCGAGATGACGATCGGCAGATCATAACGCGATGTGATTTCACGGCAGGCATATCTGAGTCCCATCGGATCGATTGTCCAGTCCCAGTCGGTTGTCGGCAGATTTTCATTCTTCGGATTGCGGTAGAGACCGGCAACACCGGAGATCTGTGTTGTGCCCTTTTCACCGGTCGTATTCATCTTGCCCATGCCGTCAACACCGTCGATCGGATTGTATTCGACACTTGTGGTCTGATAGTAGTTGACACCCATGAAGTCAACCTTGGAAGCAGCTTCCTTCAGGATTGCCTCATCGCCTTCTTCCATCACCGGCGCAATTCCCTGTGAAAGCAGATACTCTCTGGCGGAACGGGGATATCTTCCGTAAGCATAGACGTCCATCCAATAGAAATTCTGAAGGTCATCATAGTCATACTTCGCCATGGCATCTTCCGGTTTGTTTGTTACGGCATAGGAAGGTCCATATGCAAAGGAAGAACCAACCTTCGCATCAGGCCACATTTCCTTCAGCGCAATAACAGACTTTGCATGAGCCATAAATGCATGATGATTGACCTGATAGAACATTTTCCGGTCATTCAGCTTTCCGGGAGGATGTGTAGCCATCAGCCAGCCGTGACCGGTAAAGATGTTCTGTTCATTTATGATGATCCAGTACTTGACACGGTCGCCGAAATGTTCGAACAGCGTTTTTGCATAACGGACAAAATCATCTACGATTCTTCTGTCTTCCCAGCCGCTGTACTGATCCTGAAGCGCCTGCGGCAGATCCCAGTGGTATACCGTAACCATCGGTGTAATACCGTATTTGATGCACTCATTGATGAGTCTGTCATAGAAATCGAGTCCCTTCGGATTGACTTCTCCGTTGCCGTCGGGAATGATACGGGTCCATGCCATGGAGAAGCGGTATGCCTTCAGCCCCATTTCCGCCATCAGACGGACATCTTCGGCATAGCGGTGATAATGATCTACTGCCTTGTCACCTGTTGTCGCTTTGAATGTCTTGCCGGGAATACGGACGAACTTGTCCCAGACGGACGGTCCTTTTCCGTCTTCATCCCAGGCGCCTTCCACCTGGTAAGCGGCAGATGCACTGCCCCATAAAAAGCCCTCGGGAAAACCTTTGGATTTTTCGAAATACATGATAATCAGTTCCTTTCTCTTTCCTTTATTATACAGTAACCCTTAACCCGAAACACCGATAATCCGCCATGATAAAGGAAAAAACGCACCGGTACGATGCGTCTTTCATCTGATTGTTTCATATTCCGCCGCGATCAGACTTCCGGCTTCCATCAGCTGCCAGGGATGTCCGAACTGATCCTGATCGGAATCAAACCGGATTACATCATTGATATACTCCGGCAGTTTTCTCTGTGTCCCGCAGATCATCCAGATCTCAGGCAGATACAGCTGTCTTTCCTTCACACCGAAGCGATGGTAGTCAAAATACGAACCTGTATAGGAGAAGATGATAATCAGCTCATCCCTTTCTGCCTGAAGAATTCCGTCGATCTGATCGGCATAGGATACTGCCGTATGGATCTTCTTTCCCATCATCAGCATATCGGTCTGCAGTGACACAGCTGCCGCTTCCGCCTTCAGCATGCCATATGCGGAAACCTTTTCATACTCCCGGATTTTCCGGGCAAGCTCTTTGATCTTTGACACAGACAGAGATGAGGCTGTATGTCCGATCACTTCCTGCATCCGATGTGACCATTTGCTGATCCTGTCGGCGGTATCCTCTCCCGTTATTCCTTCATAGCGGAATTCGGCTTCTTTCAGCAGTCTCTTCAGTTCGGAAAAATCCTGAAATCCATAATCCCGGCAGAAACGCGAGACAGAACCGGTACCGGCATGACACGCATCCGCAAGTTCTTTGATTCCCATCTCTGAAGCCTGTTCAGGATGATTGAGTATGAATCCGGCAATCACACTGTTCGTACTGCCGCTTTTCTCACTGGCAAGCACACTCAGCATTAATGCCGGCAGTTTATCATAAATCATGATAACCTCCCCGGAAGTGCAGACCGTTCATCTGCAGATTCATTTTACCTTCCGCCGGCTTCTTCGTACAGCAGTCGGTTTCTGATTTCCGTACTGTCAATACCGAGCGCCTTAAAAATCATGAAGGCAAAAGGATACGGTGTGGCGGGCCCCTGTGATGTCACGACATTCTGATCATATACGGCCACTTCATGAACGAATTCAGCGCTCTTCAGCTTTGCTTCATAACCGGTATAGCCGGTTGCCTTTTTACCGGCAAGAACACCTGCTTCTTCGAGCACGACCGTTCCCGAACACATGCCCGCAATCAGTTTTCCCTGAGCGTCAAACCATCTGATGGTATCCATGAATTCCTCATCTGCGATGAACTTTGCGGCACAGGTGCGTCCGCCGGGAACGACAATCACATCGGCCTCTTTTACATCTTCGGAGAATCTTCTGTCTGAGCGGACAACAAGTCCCTGCATGCCCGTCACATATTCATCATCCTGAAAACGACAGGAGTATGCGTCCACACCGCCTCTTCTGAGCAGATCAATAATCTGTACGGTTTCACTCTCTTCAAAACCGTCAATCATCATTACAGCCGCTGTCTTTTTCATGTCAGTGATCCTCCTTAACATCAAACGCATTGAAATATACCATTCTGTTCTTTACCGCAGTACTGTCAGCGCCGAGTACATCCGCCAGCTTATAGGCAAATGCCCATGCCATTGCCGGTCCCTTGCCGGTAATGATATTTCCGTCCTGCTCTGTCGGTTCTCCCGTATATACCGCGCCGGTGATTCTTTTCCGGATTGTCGGATAACATGTATATCTTCTCCCGTTCAGAAGTCCCGCCTTGTACAGGGCCTCAGGTGCAGCGCAGATCGCCGCAATATATTTTCCTTCACTGTCCATTTTCTTCAGCACCCTCTGAAATGCGCTGTTGTCTCTTAACGCATCTGCTCCGCCGTATCCGCCGGGAAGAATGACCATTTCATACTCATCCAGATCCCCTTCAAATACACGGTCACATCTGATCGTAATTCCATGTGCGCCTGTCACTTCACGGGAAGTAAGACCAACCAGATCACAGGTAATCTCTGCCCGCCGCAGAATATCCGCAATCGTCAGCGCTTCACCTTCTTCGCAGCCTTCTGCCACCATCAATGCTGTTTTCTTCATTTATATTTCCTCCGCTTCACCCTCAGTGTAGTCACTTTCTTCTCATTTAAAAGAGATTTCCCGATTCTGGAAATCCCTCGCTGTAATTCCCGCATTGTTCTTTAATGATGACAGAAGAGGTATACATGATGAGTGAAAAACAGGTAATCAAAGGATCACAAAGATACGCAACAGCTGCCCTTCTCACACTGTGCGGCGGCTTCCTGGACGCATATACCTATTTCAGCCGCGGCGGAGTATTCGCCAATGCCCAGACCGGAAATATGATCAAACTCGGAATATCCGCTGCCACAGGTGATTATTCCGCCTGTATCAGATACCTGATCCCCATCATCTCATTTATTCTGGGAATTCTTCTTGTCAGAATCATTGATTCGGAAATGACAAAACGGAAGATCCGCCATATCCGCAGAACCGTCATTCTTACAGAAGCAGCCGTACTTCTTACGGTGATGCTGATACCGCAGAAAGAAGAACTCAATATCATTGCCAACACACTTGTATCCTTTGTCTGCGCGATGCAGATGGAAGCCTTCAAGTCATTCGGCGGAGAGGTTCTTGCGACTGTTGTCAACACCGGCAATCTCAGAAAAGCAGTCGAGTACATGTATGA
>CACXDM010000097.1 GCA_902766435.1 uncultured Erysipelotrichaceae bacterium
ATCTCCTTAACGTAATACCGCGTATTGGCTTTGAGATCTCCTGATTCCGCGTTTCCGCTTCCGTCTGTTGTCAGTACTTCCACCGCGTTTTTATTACTGTCCGCGTCTGCCTTGCTTTCATAGACACCGTACTGCGCCCCGCTTAAGGAATAGCAGCTGTTTCCATCCGTCATTGAAGGATTGGATGAACGCTTCTCAATTCTGATCTTTCCGTTTTCCGCATAGGTAAAACCGTAGAGAATCTGATAGTCCGACCCGTATGTCAGCATAAACGCATGGAAGTCGGAAGGCGGCGCAGGTTTTGAGAGAATTCTTCCGAGTGTATCCTGCAGGATGTACTGATAGAAGAACGGTTCTCTGAGATCCCACGCCCCGGCTGTCGCTGTCTCCTTTCTTCCCAGTGCCACGTACGACACCATGACATGGGTACAGACAAAGTACTTGTCATTTGTCCAGTTTCCCCCGTAGTACGCTTCGTCCGGAAACAGTGAGGCGTCAAACCCCGGTCCGCCATAGCCGTAATAGAGTACCTTCGCCGCATCTGCCGGTGAATAATCACCGCTGATGATCTCAATCGGTTCGGTCGAAACAGAGCCGGAGGGCGGATTGGGATCCAACGGATTGGTACAGTACGCAAAACCTGTTTCACCGCTGCCGTCTGTCAAAGATCTGACAACTGTTCTGCCTCCCATATCACCGTATTCAATGACCTTGTCTTCATGCATGGTGACTTCTGATGGAGTACCTTCTGCCGCAGCTTCGCTTCCGCCGAAAGCAGTCACAGCTGCCAGTAATAATCCGGCTGTACGCCGCAGTACATTCATTCTTCTATCCCTGTTCATTTTCTTTCTCCTGCCCTTACCGTTTCCTGTTTCTTTCTCTTACTGACTTCTTCCAGAAATGTCCGGATGATCTTTTCGCCGCATGAGGATGCCTCCGGATGCCACTGAATGCCGTAAACCGGAAGATACGCATGTTCAAAGCCCTCAACCGTCAGATCATCTCCGTCATACATCGTCACAACCAGATCATCTCCCGGCTGTTTGACCGACTGATGATGCCAGCAGACCACTTTCTCCCCTTCTGTGAGAACCCGCGAAAACAGAGAATCTTCTCTTACACGGATTGTCCGTTCTGTCCCCTTATGTCCGCTGATATCCTGGTTCAGTGTGCCGCCGAAATATACATTGATCAGCTGTGCCCCGCGGCAGATCCCGAGTACCGGTTTACCTGCCTCCGCAAATTTCTCTGCTGCTTTCAGCTGCAGAATGTCTTCCTCTTTGTCGATGTCCTCCGAGCCCCGGTTTTCCTCCCCATACAGTGAAGGATCGATATCATATCCTCCGCCGAGAACCAGCGCGTCATAGTCATTGACGTCAAAATCCGTCCGGTCCGAAAAGTAAACCCGGGCCCCTGCCTCTTCAAACATCCCGTATAAAGATTCCCAGTTCCGGCTGCGGTACCTGTCCGCAAATATAACCTTCAGTTCCCCATAGTCATCTGCAGGCAGCCTGCAGTGATGTGCTGCTCTTACACTGCTTTTTGCCGGAGTATGTTCATGAGTATCCCGGAATCCGGTCAGTGAGATCAGTAATCCCGCCGTCAGTGAAAACAACAGTCTGTGCTTCATTTCTTCTTTCCTCCTTCCAAAAGAAAAAAGTTTCATTACGAAACTTCTTTCCCGTTCACAGATACTATTGTGTAAAAAATCAAGATTCCGCAAAAAAAGCTGTCTTCCTGCCGGAAAACAGCTGATTTTTTTAAATATCAGAGGAAATATTCCACTGCGCCGCGGAACAGAATATCCTGACGGTTCTGATCGGGAATGTTCTGATAGAGATCTTCGCCGCTTCTTTCCGAGTGACCCATCTTGCCCAGAATCCTTCCGTCAGGTGAGAGAATACCCTCAACAGCCAGAACGGAATTGTTCGGATTATAGCGGATATCGGATGTCGGTTCACCATCAAGATCCACATACTGGAATGCGATCTGACCGTTTTCCTTCAGCTTCCGCAGAACTTCGTCATTCGCCACGAATCTTCCCTCACCATGGGAGATCGCCACTGTATGGATATCTCCGGTTTCGGCATACTTCAGCCAGGGAGAACGGACCGATGCGGTTCTTGTTCTTACCAGCATTGACTGATGTCTGCCGATTGTATTGAACGTCAGTGTCGGACAGTTCTCATCGGTATCGATGATCTTTCCGTACGGCACAAGACCGAGCTTGATCAGCGCCTGGAATCCGTTGCAGATACCGAGCATCAGACCTTCCCGCTCATCCAGCAGCTCCGTGACTGCTTCACGCACTCTGGGATTCCGGAAGAATGAAACGATGAACTTACCGGATCCGTCAGGTTCATCACCACCTGAGAATCCGCCCGGAACGGCAATGATCTGACTCTTTCTGATCGCTGCCGCAAAGTTCTCCGCGCTTCTTTCGATCTCTTCACTGCTTCTGTTGCGGATAATGAAGATCTCCGCCTCAGCGCCATACTTCTCAAAGGCCGCCGCCGTATCCCACTCGCAGTTGGTTCCCGGGAATACCGGAATCAGAACATGCGGTTTTGAACAGGTATAGGACGCATGCATGACACTTCTGCCTTCTGCCGTTACTTTTTCCACTTTCTCTTCCGGCTGTACACCGAGATACGGGAATACCGGCTGCAGTTTTGCCTCATAGAGTTCCTGCAGTGCATCCATTGAAAGTTCTTCCCCTGCATTGAATACGTAATCATCTGTTGTTCTGCCGATAACCGCAGCTTCTTCGGGAATCTGACAGTCATCAGAGACTTCCATGATGAAGGCACCTGCGCACTTTCTGAACAGATCTTCCTTTTCAAATGAGGAATCAAGTTTAAAACCGATCCGGTTGCCGATCATCATCTTGAACAATGCTTCCGCGCTTCCGCCCCTCTCCAGAGTCCGGCACGCAAGAACCTTTCCTGAGGCAATCAGTTCTTCCGCCGTGGCAAATACACGGCTGACACTTTCATAGACCGGTTCGCCATTGACATCATATTCCGGCTTAAGAAGGATAACCCTGCTTTCAGCTTTCTTAAACGCGCTTGAAACAATCCGGTCTGCTTTGGCAGTTGATACCGCAAAGCTGATCAGTGTCGGAGGTACGTCGATGTTTTCGAATGTTCCGGACATGGAGTCCTTGCCGCCGATCGCCGCAATACCGAGATTCATCTGCGCCTTCAAAGCGCCGAGAAGAGCAGACATCGGTGATCCCCATCTGAGCGGATCACTTGTCGTATGGCCGAAGAACTCCTGGAAGGACATCCAGCAGTGTCCGGCGCTTCCGCCGACTGCGATCACTTTCGCAACCGAGGAGATAACCGCTTCCTGCGCTCCCTTATACGGTGAAGCAGAGGATACATACGGATCAAAACCCCATCCCATGACAGAACAAGTCTTCGTATTTCCGTTCAGTACCGGAAGCAGGCATACCATCGCCTGTTC
>CACXDM010000098.1 GCA_902766435.1 uncultured Erysipelotrichaceae bacterium
CCGAAGGAAATGGCAATTCAGCTCTACAAGCCGTTTGTCATCAACGAACTGGTCAATGAGCAGATTGCTTCAAACCCGAAGACAGCTGAAAAGCTGATCGCTAGACAGGATTCCAGAGTATGGGATGTTGTCGAGCAGGTCATTGCTCAGCACCCTGTATTCCTGAACCGTGCGCCTACACTGCACAGACTGGGTATCCAGGCATTCTTCCCGAAACTGGTTGAAGGACGTGCAATCCGTGTTCATCCGCTCGTATGTCCGGCATTCAACGCCGACTTCGACGGTGACCAGATGGCAGTGCATCTCCCTCTTGGGGAAATGGCAAGAGCAGAGACGGAAATCCTGATGCTCGGTTCCAACAACATCCTCGGCCCGAAAGACGGTAAACCGATCGTTACTCCCGGACAGGACCTCGTTCTCGGCAACTTCTATCTGAATATGGAAGAAACCGCAGAGGAGTTCTACCACAAGGCAGATGTTCTGGAAACACTCGGTGAACAGGCGGAAGCCGACAGATGGAGAAGATACGGTGACAACGAAGGTCACGTATTCAAGAACGTCAATGAAATTCTTATGGCTTATCAGATGAATGTCGTTCATCTGCATAACCGTATCGCGCTCCCGGCAAAGGCGCTGAATAAGACATGCTTTACCGAAGAACAGAATGAACAGTATCTCCTGACATCCGTCGGAAAGATCATCTTCAACTCTGTATTCCCGGCAGATTTCCCTTATCTGAATGAAACAACAGATGAGAATCTGAAGCATACACCTGACAGTGACTTTGTACCGATGGGAACAGACATCAAGAAAGAGATCCAGAGCAGACCGGTAACGAAGGAATTCAAGAAGAAGGACCTCGGAAACCTGATCGCAGCTGTATTTGACCGTTACAACATCAACGGATCCAGCGACATCCTGGACAGCCTGAAGGATATGGGATATCTCTATTCCACAATCGCAGGTATGACCGTTGCTCTTTCCGACATCAGCGTCGCGCCGCATAAGGATGAGATCGTCGGTGAAGGAAGAGAAAGAGCTGAACAGCTCAATGCTCTGCGTGACAGAGGACTTCTTACTCCGCAGGAATGGGAACGTGCGTTCTCCACACTGTGGGATCAGGTCAAGAACAACGTCGGTGATACACTGATGTCATCTCTGCCGCGTATGAACCCGATTAACATGATGGCCGTTTCCGGTGCCCGTGGTAATAAGAACCACTTTACGCAGCTGGCCGGTATGCGTGGTCTGATGGCCCGTCCGACACAGTCGAAATCCCGTAAAGAATATCAGCCTTCCATCATTGAAGTCCCGATCTACTCGTGCTTCCGTGAAGGAATGAGCGTATCAGAGTTCTTTATCTCAACGCACGGCGTACGTAAGGGTCTGACGGATACAGCGCTTAAGACAGCTGAATCCGGATATCTGACAAGACGTCTCGTTGACGTTGCCCAGGAAGTCATCATCAATGAAGACGACTGCGGAACGGACAAGGGATACCGTGTAACGGATATCGTTGACAAGAAGAACAACTCCATGATCGAGAAGTTCTATGACCGTATCGTCGGCCGTTATACTCAGCATGCGATTGAGGATCCGCAGACCGGTGAAATCATCGTTGACGCTGATCAGTACATCACGGATGATCTGGCAAGAAAGTGCGTGGCTGCAGGCGTTAAGGAAGCATATATCCGCAACGTATTCACCTGTGAATCCGCAACGGGTATCTGCCGTAAGTGCTATGGCAGAAACATGGCAACCGGCAACCTCGTCGAAGAAGGCGAAGCAGTCGGTATCATGGCTGCTCAGGCTATCGGTGAACCGGGTACTCAGCTGACCATGCGTAACTTCCATACCGGCGGTGTTGCGAACCAGAACGGTGATATCACTCAGGGTCTTCCCCGAGTTGAGGAACTGTTTGAAGCAAGAACTCCGAAGGGTGTTGCGGTTATTTCCAAGATTGACGGTGAAATTACCGACATCAGGGAAAATGACAACCATACGGGACAGATCGTTACCGTTGCGAACGAGAATGAATCCATCGAACATAAGTGCGACCTGACACAGGTTGTCCGTCCGTGGATGAAAGTCGGCACAAAAGTCCATGCCGGTGAAAAGCTGACAGAAGGACAGATCGCGCCGAAGGAACTTCTTGAAGTCGCAGGTGTAAGAGCTGTTCAGGAATACATCCTCAAGGAAGTCAAGAAAGTATATTCAACTCAGTCAATTGATATTTCCGATAAGCATCTGGAAGTCATGATCAAGCAGATGCTGAAGAAGGTCATTGTCATTGAGGGTAATGATTCCGGTCTCAGCGCAGGACAGACACTGTCCCTCGCGCATATGAACGCAATCAATGACAGAGTATTCGACGAAGGAAAGATTCCGGCTAAGTTCGGACCGATCCTCCTCGGTATTTCCAAGTCAGCTGTTGAAACAGACTCCTTCCTCTCAGCCGCATCATTCCAGGAGACAACACGTGTCCTGACGGAAGCTGCAGTCAGAGGCAAGGTCGACTATCTTGAAGGTCTGAAGGAAAATGTCATCATCGGTAAGCTGATTCCTGCCGGTACAGGAAGGAATTTCGACCGTGAGACATCCAGAAGAATCGAAGAAAGAGCCGCACAGCTGAAGGCAGAAAGAGAAGAGAAAGCAAGGCTTCTTGAAGAAGCAACTGCTTCCGCTTCCAAACTGCCGGAAGAAATTGTCAGTTCTTCCTATGCAGTGAGAATTGAAGAAGCTTCAGCTGCAGAAACCGCGGACATTCCGATCACTGAGGAATAACACAGAATAAAGGCAAGGATCATTATGGTCCCTGCCTTTTTATCATTCAGAAGGCTTTCCATGCATGAATGGAGTGGTGTTCCGCGTTTTCCGTTTAGTCGGCAAACAGGATACTTTATCAATTTTCCTTCGAGCATTTACTTTCTCAAATCTGTTTATGCATTTATAATTAAACCGAAAATTTGCGGGTTCTCAGTTTAATAACGGAGATTGGAAGGAGCAAGTATGAAAAAAGGAAAGAAGCTGACAGCTTTAATCAGCGCTTTGATGATGGGCCTGGCGGTACTGCCGGTTAATGTCATTGCGGAAGAAGATATACAGGAAGAAAAGACGGAGGAATCTGTTCAGGAAGAGACGGCGGAACCTGCAGAGGAGGAAACCGAAATCACTGCCGAAACGGAACAGGAAGCAGAACAGGTTCAGGAAGAAACTGATCTGAATGCGGTTGAAGAGACGGTTGAAGAGACGGTTGAAGAACTGAGGAAACTTCTTTGACAGAACCGGAGGAAGAGGAAGTCCGTGTAGAACTGGCTGAAGAAGCTGTTTCCGAAGAAACAGCAGAAGGTGAACCGGTATATAACGACCTGGTTCAATATGAGCTCTGGCTTGGTCCGGTACAGGTTTCCAGTGAAAACAAAGACAATATTCTCGGAAGTGATACTTCCCGGGCAAGCTTTGATCCGGAAACGAGCACGCTGACGCTTTACGGGACCTTTACGGATACAAACTCGGTCCAAGTCGGAATCTGGGCTGAGAAGATGGATCTTAAGATCGAAGGAGATGCAGAGATCAATGTTGCGCATATCTCGGGTTCCAAAGGTATCTCCGTATATAGCGGATCTCTGACCATCAGCGGAGATATCAGAATCATCGCTGATCACTGTGGTATAAACGCTTACAACAGCAATCTGGTGTTTGACAGCGGTGAGATCACTGTTAAAGCAAACGCAGGGGATGCGATTGCTGTCCAATATGGACAAGCAGAGATTAACGACAATGTTGACCGGCTGGAAGCAGACGGCAGCACGGTGGCGTTAACTGCAGATAAACTGATATTCAAAGATGAAGCATTCAGGATTCTGAAACCGGAAAACGCTCATAGAACGTCATCTGGTCTGATCTCAACTCCGAGCTATGAATCTCCAAAGGTTATCGAGATGACATCGGCGAATCACTTTACCGTCAGTTATAATCCGGGAGATGGCAGCGGCTCTATGAAGAAGGACCGCGTGTTTACGGGAGAAAAATACTATCTGCCTGAATGCACGTTTACCGCACCGGAAGAGATGAAGTTTGCCGGC
>CACXDM010000099.1 GCA_902766435.1 uncultured Erysipelotrichaceae bacterium
ATTTCGCCCGATGATGATCATCGGTTTACCGCTGTATTTCGCCCGGTATTCCAACCGGTTTGCCGTTATATATCAGTCGTATCCGCTCTGCGGTACGGCGTTGTTTTCCTTCGGCCATGATGGAGTATATGCCTGAAGAATCACCCTGTCAACAGGAAATTTGAAAAAATTTCAATGTAAACGGATACATCCCGGATTTCATGACAAAGCCCGGGAGATTACCCGTCAAAAAGATCGGAATAATGATAAAATTGGAATGATATTGACCGGAATCATGCAGTCAATTATTATTAACACCGGACTGATTCATGGAAAATACGAAGAAGATTACACAGGAAAGAAGAATCACTGAGACAGCTGAGGCAAAGAAATGGAATTTCGTTGTCGCCTTTACTGTCCTGACTCTGCTGTTCGGCTTTAACCAATATCTGGATTATCTGCTGGTCGCAGCCATGGCCGCGGTCATACTGGCGCTGAATCCGAAACAGCTGCTGTATGCATATGTCTACCTGTATTTCTTCGAAGAAGTGCTGAGTTTCCCGAATCTCTACGGTATCACGATCGTGATCCTGTCCCCTCTGATCGCCGTAAAGCTTCTGTATATATTAATCAAACGGAAGATCGTTCCGAAAACAAGAGAGCTTCTGATCTTCGGATTCTTCCTCTTCTCCAGCGGCATTGCCCTGATCTCGGGCAACTTCGGCAAAGCAACGCTTGTCGTTGATATGACAGTCGCAATTGTCTTGATGTTCTCAATGGTCATCAGGCAGTACAGAAACAAGGATGAGATCGTCAAGGAACTGTTCCTGACAATCATCATTGCCGTCACAAACGCAGTCGTATACGGACTTGCCCACAACAACTTCATGGATGAAGTCAGATCCGATGCGGTTATCTGGCGCTTCAACGGAACGTATGAACCGAATTACATGGCAATGTTTCTCAATCTGAGCCTGTTCTCACTGATCCGTCTGCGCAGCTACTTCGGAATTCCGCTGTCAATCGCAATCTTCATCGTCAATTTCGCGGCTCTTGCGTACACAAAGAGCACAACCGGTCTGATCTGTTTCCTGTTTGTACTGATGCTGAAAGTCATCAAGAATGCAGGTGTCATCCGGTCATTGATCCGGAAACAGCTGACCGGCAGTGATAAAGTCAATGCCGCGCTGGATATTACAATTACCGTACTGATGATGGTCATGACAGTCATCGTCATCTGTATCATCGAAATGAAATATCACATCATTTCGGAAAAGCTTCTGCTCATCGTGAACAGAATCCGTACCGGAAATATCAGCAGCGCCACTTCCGGCCGTCTGCCGATCATCAAAAAGTTCTATCAGGAATTCAGGGCCAAGCCGCTGATCAACATTCTCTTCGGCAACGCTCCACAGTCACTGAAAGTCTACAGCAAATATTTCGGCGATTATAAATACGCCCACAACATGTATGTCGACCTGTTCTACTGCTTCGGTCTTGTCGGCGGAACAATCTCACTGGGATTCATTCTGCGCCAGACCTTCTGTCACCGTTTCCTTTCGGAGACACTCGAGCAGCAGTCAAAGAGTCTGATATTCTTCGAGCGGCTGATCCTGCTGCTGTCAGCAATCGGACTGTCAATGCACTGTGAAGTTCTGACACTGGTATTATTCCTGCTGTAACATACGCGGACAAAAAAATGTCCGCTTTTTTTCGGAATCAGGATTTTTTCTTCTATATATTCAGTGAACCCGGTTGTAAACGGGATATGGAGGAAAAATGACAGAAGAATTTATTCAGGAAGTAAAAACCGCGCTGAACGGGCTGATTGGGGAGGGACTGCCGGCCGAACACCACAGAATACTCCGGAAAGGAGACCATGATCCGGAGTACAAAAGTCATATCCGCAGTATCAATGAACAGTACTATCATCTTGATTCAGATGTGATGAGCGGAAACTGGCTGCTGGTTTTCGTTGTTTCGGACCAGATAGTCGCCCGCATCAATCTTGATGATCTCAAATCCGTCTGCGATACCAGCGGTACACATCTGATCAGGGAAACACTGAAAAAAGCGGTTGAAAGCGCACAGCGCAGTTCCGTTACGATCGGAAATCTGGAAATCGGCGAATTTGCGTCGGTCCGTGACTCTCTCATCGTACGTCTGATCAGAAACAGTGAAATCAACAGTTTCGGTGACATGCCGGTCCTGAAAAAGTATCGGGATTTTTCAGTAGTAGTCTATCTTGAGCTCGGTCATTTCGGTGATGAGTACTACACGGCCAAGGTACATCAGTCGTACGGCAGAATCTGGAATATGAGTGACGAACAGATCTATGAAGCCGCGCTTGCCAATATGGCGGAAAAGTATCCTCCGCGTATTGCAGGCATCTCACTGAAGAGCCATGGCGAAATCGCAGTTCCGAAAAAACCGTTTATGCATGAAAATGACGAAGAGAACTTCATCCATGTATGCCTGATGAACACAAAAGAGATCAACGGCGCCTCAGCACTGTTCTATCCCGGTGTGATGAAACGGCTTTATACACTGGCCAAAGAACCGTTCTATGCGGTATTCACTTCTAATCATGAAGTGCATATTCATGCCGTTTCAGAGTTCACACCGTCCTTTCTGCGGAAGTCTCTCGCAAAGACAAACAAGATGTTCAGCGATGAAAAAGTGACGGATACCATTTTCCGGTATGACCCGAAGTCCGATGATATCTTTCCCGTGGAAAACTGATCCGTTTTCACAGTTCCGTGAAAATTTCAAATAATCCTCTTTTCAAACATGTTAGTATATACATTAGACATATTGTATGAAAGGTCGAAAGGAGTATTTGATACCATGACAAAACCGACTTTAGTTATCCTGGCAGCCGGTATGGGAAGCCGCTACGGGGGAATGAAGCAGATTGACGGAGTGGGAAACCATGGTGAACCGATTATCGAGTTTTCCATTTACGATGCCAAAGAAGCAGGCTTTGAACAGGTTGTACTGATTATCAAGCGTGAACATGAGGACGCATTCCGCAGCGCTTTGACAGATAAGATTGCCGGCTCAATAGATGTGAAGTTTGCCTATCAGGATATAGAAGATCTTCCCGAAGGAATGACTGTTCCGGCAGGAAGAATCAAGCCCTGGGGAACAACCCACGCGCTTCTTGCATGCAGAAACATCGTTGACGGACCGTTTGCGATTATCAACGCAGATGACTTCTACGGCAAGGATGCCTACAAGGTAATTTACAACTTCCTGACAACAGAGGCAGCTGACGATCATTATGCAATGGTCGGATATCCCTGCGGTAATACGCTTACGGATCACGGCACAGTCACAAGAGGCGTCTGTGAAAAGGATGAAAACGGAAATCTGAAAAAGATTGTTGAAGTACAGAAAATCGCCAAAAAGGGAGACGGAGCGATTTACGAAGAAGACGGCGAATGGGTACCGCTTGCCGGTGACGCGCTTGTTTCCATGAATTTCTGGGGCTTTACGCCGAAGATCTTCGAAGAATGCAGAGAAGTATTTGAAAAATACATCCGCTCCGCTGTTATCGAAAATCCGCAGAAGTGTGAACACGTTATCCCGACTGCTGTCGGAGAGCTTGTCAAAAACAATAAGTGCACGGTAAAGGTACTTTCCAGCAGAGATAAATGGTTCGGTGTTACCTACCGTGAGGATAAACCCGAAGTCGTCGCTAAGATTCAGGAGATGAAGGATCTCGGCATCTATCCCGATAATCTCTGGGAATAATTCCCGAAGAATGAAAACGCAGCTGATTCAGTTAAACTGACAGCTGCTTTTTTTCATTCTTCCCTGTACAGGAGCGTGCCAGCCAAAGGCATTCCCTCCGGCGCATTTTCTATATACTCACTATTGTCATTCATATAGCCGCAGACCGTATAGTGATCACCTTCCTGCTTAAACAGTATCTCATTCATCGTATCATTCCGGTCAAAGGCAAGCGACCACCTGTCACACATTTCCGGTATTTCCATCATACTGCCGTAATACGACCAGTATGCGTCATACATGACACCATCAATTTCCGCCCGGGCATAATAGCCCGAAGAAGGATTGTAAACAAAACGGATCCTGCCGTCTTCCGTACTGTATGTTTCCGTCACAGGCAGTTCATTTTCAATTCTTGTTTCATATATCGGATCCCTCAACGGGACGTATCCGGTCTTTTCAACCAGTTCCTGTCCCTGTTCACTGATCAGGAATTCCATCATCAGCCGGACATAAGGATCATCATTGGAACACAGTTTTGCGGCCACAACCTGAGCCTTTGCCGGATATGTTCCGTTTTGGATATTCCCGGCAGTCGGCTCCACCCCGTCGACTGTCAGGATCCGGACATTCTTTTCCTGATTCAGCCCGGTCAGGAAATACCTGAATGTATAGCCGATCGCGCCGGCTTCATTGTGATATTCCGCCACCCTGCGTACTATGCCATCCATGGGCGATATGGTTTCAAAACTCTCCGGCTCTTTCAGGGAAACATCTCCCATAAAGTATTTCATCATGACCTGGGAGCCTGAATTCTCCGGTCTTTGAAAGGCGATGATCTTCAGATCCGGGCCGCCGACTTCCTTCCAGTTTGTTATGTCTCCGTGATAAATCGCCCGGATCTGCTCTGATGTCAGCCCTCTCACCGGGTTGCTCTCTTCCACGAAGAATACGAACGCTTCTTCCGCGATCGGCAGAGTTTCGATCTGTTCGATTTTCTGCGCCGCATATTCTTTCTGTGAGTCTGACGGCCGGGCAGCGATCATAATATCAACTTTCCGGTCAACCAGTCTTTCATATCCATATACCGTATTGGTAAACGTAACAATCTTTCCGTTCTCAAACGGATCACTGTCCCGGTATGCCGCTTCGATTTCCCCAATATTCTGATAAACAGCCTTGGCTGCAGCTGCGTACAGAGGGTAACAGGCCTCTGCCCCATCCAGCACCGGCATGTCATCAGGGTTTTCAATCGTAATCAGTGAAGGTCTGTCAGGAACTGCCAGCTTTTCACCGTCATATACGTGATATCCGGTAAAGTCCGTACTCGAATATCCGTGCATATACGGAAATCCGTGGCCGATGTATTTTTCTTCATTGATCCACAGCCGAACGACCGTAAAAACAGCGATCGCCATGGCTGCAGTCAGAATAATCAGAATGATTTTTCCCGGTTTCATCATCGTTCTCCTGATATCCATATTAAACAAAGACCGGCAGAACCGGTCTTCGCTGTTATTGTTTATTCCGTTACTTCTTCAGCAGGCGCTTCAGGGGTTTCCACAACCTCTTCAGGTGTCGGTTCCGGTGTAGGTTCCGGTGTCGGCTCAGGTGTCGGCTCCGGCGTGGGTTCCGGTGTCGGCTCCGGTGTCGGCTCAGGTGTAGGTTCCGGTGTCTGAACGACTTCCTCTTCCTGCTGTTGCTGCTGAGGCTGCTGCTGTTGTTGCTGCTGCTGAGCCTGCTGCTGTTGCTGCTGTTCCTGCTGCTGAGCCTGCGGAGTAGGCGTAGGGGTAGGTGTTGAAGGCAGAGTAACAGGTGTTACCATGCTGCCGTATCCGCCCGGGATCTCCTGCTGTTCGAGAATCTTTCCGTCATAGACATCCTTGATTACCTGCGCCATGAATTCAATCTGGCTCTGGTAAGGGAATACGACAGAGAGTTCCTGTCCGGGAGCCGCCGCACAGACAGCCATTCCAATTTCACCTACCGCGCGGTAGTTGACGATATTCCACTTGATATTCTCATCCAGCTGCATCTGACAGAAGGAATAGATGGAGTTATCGGAAAGATTTGTCAGGAATGTTCCCTCAAGCGCATCAAGCAGGCTGTCGAACCGTGTGATTACGGTCGGGCTGGCAACCTTTTCGATAATCGCTTTCATGACAATCTGCTGATGCATGTTACGGCCGAAGTCACCGTCAGGCAGACTGTATCTTTCACGTACGTAATAGAGAGCAGCCTGTCCGTCGAGATGGATCGGTCCCTCTTCATATACATAATCATGATCCCATGTATAAGTGAATTTATACGGGTTGTCGACATCAACACCGCCAAGGGCATCGATGATCTCCATATATGTCGTGAAGTTGATCAGGACATAGTTATCGATCGTTGTATTCAGAATGTTTCCGAGTCCGGTCAGCGTGTTGTCCAGACCATTGATTCCGAGATGCGTCAGCTTATCGGGACGGTTGCCCAATGCAGGGTTGGGAATATATGAGTCTCTCGGCATGGATACAATCGCGATCTGATGTGTTGTCGGGTTAACCGTCACAACCATATCAACGTCTGTTCTGCCGGTGAGCTTCAGTTCGCCTTCTTCGTCATTTCCGCCGAAGAATACACTGAACGGTTCAGAAGTAAGAGTAGCGTCTGTCTTTTTGATCTCAACAACTTCCTGATCGACTTCAATCGTATGCAGGACAACCGTATCATTGTAGAAATCTTCAAAGCCTTCCATATCCTCGATCATGGACGCATAGAAGTCCGTCATGATCATGACCTGCGCCTCACCGCTGTAAAGAGACTCGGCTGCCTCACGCAGTGTGTTCTTATCCAGAAGAGAAATATTCTCTCTTCCCAGCTCTTCCCGCAGAATATCCAGCGCTTCAAGCTGGTACTTGGAATCGACGCTCAGCTGGGTGATGAATGTGCTGTCAACGTAACTGTTGACCTTATCGGCAGGTGAAGGAAGTGTGATCTTTGCCTCCGGATGATTCTCAATGTAATCCTCCGACATGACATAGAGGTTCACCTTCACTTTATCTGAGCCTTCATTGTTTCCTTCGATAATACTCGAAATCCTCGCTTTATATACCGGCATGAGTACCGCGCCGACAGCCAGAATCACTGCCAGTAATGTATTTATAACCTTAATAACAGAAGACCTCGGTCTTGTGAATGAGAAATAAGCAGTAATGCCGAGAACCACGAGCAGTCCGAGAAACGCATATAGAACCCATCTCTTCGGAAACATCGGCATCATGAAGAACAACACTACAAACGCAGTCGCTGCCAAGGCTGACAGGATCCAGAAATACTTGGCTTTGATTCCCTTCTTTTTCGCTTTCTTACTCATTTTCAGCTTCACCCACCTTTACGGGTTTAATACCGAAGTATACAAACAGCATCCGGTCTTTCCCGTTCATATCTTTTCTGATCTCATATTCCGCCCCGGGAAGGTATTCTTCCACGAGTCTGCTCATTCTTTTTCTCTGATCCCAGCCCATTTCAAACGCCATCATCGACCGTTCTTTCAGGACTTTCCGGCAGTCCCGGAAAATCTCCCGGTAGAAATGCAGTCCGTCATTTCCGCCGAACAGCGCCACATGGGGTTCGAAATCGACAACTGATTTTTCCATGACTTCATCCGCCGGAATATAGGGCGGGTTGGAGATCAGAATATCCAGTTTCATATTCTCTTCAATCAAAGGCTTAACCATGTCGCCGGCAATGAAGGTAATCTCCGCATCATTGATCCGGGCATTCTCACGCGCCGTGACCAGCGCTTCCTCACTGATATCCGTTGCGGTCATCCTGACTCTCGGCTCTTCCCTGACAAGCGTGACTGCGATCGCGCCGGAACCTGTTCCGACATCCGCGCAGTTCAGTGTTTCATCACCCGGGAAATAAAGATCGATGTCAGCCAGGACATTCGCACACAGTTCCTCTGTTTCATAGCGCGGGATCAGAACATCGCCGTTAACGACCATCTTGTATCCGTAAAACCATGAATAGCCCAGAACATGCGCCATCGGTTCCTGCTTCAGTATCCGCTCCATGCCTGCCGCAAACTCCGTCTGAAGCTCTTCCGGCATTTCACTGTCATATTCCGCATAGAGATCGTAGCGTTCGCGCTGACTCAGTTCAACGAGATACGCCATGACTGTTTCCGGCGGCACATCACACTCCGTGCATCTTTTTTCGTAATATCTTACTGCTTCCGCAAATGTTGTCACAGCTGTGTTTCCTCAAGCTTTCTCTTTTCTTCTTCTTCGAGAAGTCCGCTGACAATACCGTCAAGCCTGCCCTCCATAATACGGTCGAGCTGTGTGATTGTCAAACCAATTCGGTGATCTGTGACTCTGTTCTGCGGATAGTTGTATGTTCTGATTTTTTCCGATCTGTCACCGGTGCCGATCTTTGCCCGGCGGATCTTCCCCTCTTCCTCTTCCTGCCTTCTTTTGTATTCTTCATATACACGGGCACGGATCAGACGCATTGCCGTCTCACGGTTTTCAATCTGTGATCTGCCTTCCTGACAGTTGACGGTAATACCGGTGGGAATGTGTACGATCCTTACGGCGCTGTCTGTCTTGTTGATATGCTGGCCGCCGGCTCCTGAAGCACGGTGTGTCTCAATCGTCAGATCCTTGGGATCAATCTCAATATCGGCAGCCTCGGCTTCCGGCTGACAGAGTACTGTAGCGGTGGAGGTATGGATTCTTCCCTGCGCCTCCGTCTTAGGGACACGCTGCACACGGTGAACACCGGATTCAAACTTCAGCTCACGGTATACATCATTTCCCTTTACGGAATAGATAATCTGTGAGAATCCGCCCGCTTCACTGGGTGAAGCCTCAAGCACCTGTACCTTCCAGCCTTTGCTTTCAGCGTACTTCGTATACATACGGTAGAGATCACCGGCAAAGATATTTCCTTCATCACCGCCCGCTCCGCCGCGGATTTCCATAATCACATCATGGTCATCATCGGGATCACGGGGAATCAGAAGATGCTGAATGCGTTCCAGAAGCTTTTCCCGTTCCGGTTCACACTCTTCCTTTTCCATCCTTGCCATCTCCCTGAGATCTTCATCATTTTCCTTCAGCATCTCATCAGCCTGACTGATTCTGTCATCCAGCTCCTTCAGCTGATGCCATGCATCGACCGACTGCTTCAGACCGGCCTGTTCCTTCGAGAGCTTTGTCAGACGCGCCGGGTCACGCACAACCTCTTCATCCATTAACATTTCGTTAATGCTGTCATACTGCGCTTCGATTTCCATCAGTTTTTCCCTTACTGCGTCCATACTCTCTTCCTCCTAGTCCTTCAGATCTCTGAGATCCTTGTTTTTTTCCAGTGAACGGTGCAGTCTGCGCAGAGCCTTGGATTCGATCTGACGGATCCTCTCTCTTGTGACATTGCACTCTCTGCCTACTTCCTCAAGTGTCTTGGGGCGTCCCGAACCGTCAAGGCCGAAACGCATTCTGACAATCTTTTCCTCTCTTTCAGGAAGTTCCTTCAGAAGCAGATCCATCTGTTCCTTCAGAACATTGTCATTCGCATGCTTTGCCGGATCAACAGCGCTGGTATCCTGAATGAAATCCATCAGCAGGCTGCTTTCCTCATCACCTGCAGGTGTCTCCAGTGATACAGGATCCAGGGCTATACGCTGTATTTCAACAACCTTTTCCGGTGTCATTCCGTCTACTGCCGCAGCGATTTCCTCCGCCGTCGGTTCACGGTCCAATTCCTGCATCAGACGTCTGTGCGCCCGGTTAATCCGCATGATCTGTTCTGTCATATGAACAGGTATACGGATATCCCTTGACTGGTCGGCGATCGCTCTTGCCATGGACTGACGGATCCACCATGTCGCGTATGTACTGAAACGGAAGCCACGTGAATAGTCAAACTTCTCCACAGCGTGCATCAGACCGATATTGCCTTCCTGGATCAGATCCTGAAAGCTGAGCCCTCTGTCGGCATAGTCCTTGGCAATCGCCACAACAAGACGCAGATTACTGGAAATCAGACGGTCCTTTGCCTCAGGATCCCCCTCTGCGACTTTTTTCGCGGTCTCATATTCCTGTTCGGCTGTCAGAAGCGGAATCGAACCGATCTCCTTCAGATAAACCTTCACGGAGTCAGAAGAAACAGCTCTGCGCTTCCCCTCGGAAAACGGCGCTGCAGGATTATCATCCGATTCTTCATCGTCCTCTTCCTCATTGTCTTCATCATCTTCATCTTCGGAGAATGTTTCGTCATCCTCCTCCATTTCCCGCAGGAGTTCTTCATTATCCTTTTCTCTCGCAATGTCTTCATCCGTGGGGTCAGAAGTGATTGTGTCTTCAGGGAACTCATCACGGATCTCTTCGACAGTAACATCATTGTTTTCTCTCATAAAAAAGTCCCCTTTCCTTATCTATCAACTTTACCATATTTCACATGATCACTGACATGAAAAAAGGTCTGATTCCAGACCTTCTTACTTAAGTCCATATTTTCTGTTGAACTTCTCGACACGTCCCTGTGCCTGTGCAAATCTCTGACGACCTGTGTAGAACGGATGACAGTTGGAACATGTGTCAACCTTGATCTCCTTAACTGTGGAACCTGTCATGAATTCGGAACCGCAGCTGGTGCATACAGCCTTGCACTGATAATACTTAGGATGGATGTCTTTCTTCATATTCGATCTCCCTTCTGCCTTAAGCCTCTGTGCGTGCTTAAAGAAAGTGCTTATTTATACTAACATAACAGCTTTTCTCTGACAAATGGTTTTTTAGTCTTCAGCCATTTCCCGCCAGATCACTGCGCCGAGATCCTTCAGCTTCTTGTCAATTTCTGAATACCCTCTGTCAATGTGGTATACATTTGAGATTTCCGTAACGCCGTCTGCCATCAGTCCGGCCACAACCATGGCTGCCCCGCAGCGCAGATCCGTAGCGGATACCTTTGCGCCGTCAAGCGGTGTCGGTCCCTTGATGATTGCCCTGCCGCTGTAGACTTCAATATCAGCGCCCATTTTATTCAGTTCCAGACAATGCTTGAACCTTTCCGCATAGATCGTATCCACCACCGTGCTTTCCCCTTCAGCGGCAGTCATCAGAACTGTCAGGGGCTGCTGCAGATCGGTGGCGAAACCGGGATAAGGACGGGTAATGACATCCACGCCCTTCAGCTTTTCACTCCGTTCGATTTCAACATAATCCACGCCGACTTTCATCTTTACGCCCATATCCCGAAGCTTGGAAAGCAGCGCGTCGAGATGCTGGGGAATAATGTTGTATATCGCCATCTTCTTTGCCATTGCGGCAGCGATGATAATAAACGTACCTGCTTCGATTCTGTCGGGGATGATCTCATGGAAACAGCCGCTGAGACTTCTGACACCGTCAATCGTAATGACATTCGTACCGGCACCGCGGATCCTCGCTCCCATCTTATTCAGAAGAGTAGCTACGTCGATGATTTCCGGTTCCTTCGCAGCGTTTTCAATCGTCGTTCTTCCTTCGGCATATACAGCCGCCATCATGATATTAATGGTCGCTCCGACACTTTGAATATCAAGGAAGATCTTCGTTCCGATCAGCTTATCCGCCTTGAGTGTATAGCATCCCTTTTCATAGGATACCTTCGCCCCAAGCGACTCGAATCCCTTCAGATGAAGGTCAATCGGTCTGGGACCCAGGTAACATCCGCCGGGCATCTTCATCCTGACATAACCGTACTTACCGAGAAGCGCTCCCATAAAGTAGTATGAAGCCCTGAGTTTCGTAACGCTGTCATCATTCAGATCGACATTCTCCATCCGGGAAGGATCAATAATAATATGATCTTTCGCCACTTCGATCACATCCACATTCAGAATGCGGAGTATTTTTGATAATGATTTGACATCCGCGATCTGGGGAATCCCCACAATCGTAACGGGCCCGTTCGCAAGAACAGCTGCAGGTATCAGCGCAACAGTTGCGTTCTTCGCTCCGGATATCGTTACTTCACCTTCAAGCAGGTGTCCGCCTTCTATCTTCATGACTTCATGCATGTTGTAAGCTCCTTTATCATCGATCTGGTTTTACTGAGTTATTCTACATGAAACCCGCCGTAAAGCCAACAGTTTGGACAGATTCATCACTGCCTGCCGCTTTCAGACAGCTTTTTTTTCATCTCTGCAGCAGTTTTGATATTTGCCGTATTCTTCTCAAAATCCATACTGAACACATAGGCAAACAGAATATCAAGAATAAACGTCATTGCCGTAACGGATCCGAGCGCCGCAATCCTCGGTTCGGGTTCGTAGAAACTGATCTCTGCCGTTTCTGCCGCATAACGTTTCAGCCCGCCGGGGAAAGGTCCGGAAATCAGCGTAAATGGAATCTTCCGTTCATTCAGTATCTTCGCCGCCTGCAGCAGCACCTGTTCGTTTCCCCGGTAGGAAATCATCAGTGATGGTGTTTCTGCAGTCTGATAGAGCGACTGTTTTACCGTATATTCCGGCAGAGCGGAAAGATCGGTCTGAATACCAAGGGAAGACAGTTTTACGGCAAAAGACATTGCATATGCATAATCCTCGTCTGACGCATAAACCGCAGCTGATTTCCTGTCTCTGATTTGTCTTGCAAGGCGGTAGAGAACATCAAGGTTGACTTCCTGGTATGTCTCGGAAACAGCGCGGTAATACAGCGCAGCCAGCTTATCGACAATCACCCTGCGGTCATCAAAATGCTCAAGCGGCATGGAGGCATTCAGCTCCGTATCGGCCGCCATAAACGCGTTAAGTTCCTTTGCCAGCTGAACACACAGTTCCTTATGACCGTGAAATCCGAGTTTCTTGCAGAAACGGATGATCGTTGATTTTGATACATACAGTTTCTCCGCCATCTGATCCAGCGGCATGGAAACAACATCTCTGCTGTTCTCCCGGATAAACTCGGCAATCTGATTCTCTGCCGGGGTAAATGATCCTCTTTCTTTCAGTTTATCGATGATCCTCATAAACATCATTTTATTGAAAAAAGCACAAAAAAAGAAGCTGAAGTTTTCAGCTTCTTTATAAGGACTGGATAATAAGCCTCAAATAACCGATAAAAGTCACAATGCCGACAAATGTCCAGGCAAGAACCGATGTGTTGTTTAAATGAAGCTCTTCCCGTCTTGTCCAAATATACCAAATGCCGACAGGAGGAAGAAAAAGGACCAGCGCATATGCGCCGACATTCCTCATTGAGAGTGTCTCGACGATACGCTGCCGATCCTCCGGAGTTGTATAACCTTCGACGACTTGTCGTCTGAGTTTAGCGTTCTCCTCTTTTAATTCTTCCGGCGTGAGCTTTTGGCGTTTTGACGCCTTACTCATCCGATGGATCTCCTATTAAGCTTCCTGAGCCTGTGTGTTGGAGATGATAACGAACGGTGTGTAAACCAGGATCGATGTTGCGAATGCGATCAGCTGGCAGAGACCACCCATGATGTTACCACCTGAAGCCAGGAATCCGAGGATACCTGTAGGTGTTGTCCAAGGTGCGTTAACAACCATGACAGGGCAGAGACCGATAGCTGTGAGGATGTAACCAACAGTAACGGAAACAACCGGTGCAAGGAAGAACGGGATACCGAGCAGAGGGTTCATAACCATCGGGATACCGAAGATAATCGGTTCGTTGATGTTGAAGATTCCGCACGGAATAGCGAGCTTAGCGATAGCCTTGAAATCGTCTCTCTTGGAGAACAGCATGATGGCAATAATCAGACCACCAGTGATACCGGAACCTGTATGTGAGAAGAATGCAGATCCGAACGGAGCGTTGATGATGGACATCTTAACGTCTTCACCTGTGGAGATGACTGCGTGTGCACTTGCAGATGTACTCTGTGTTGCCTTCCAGATTTCTTCGTTGTTAGCCCAAGCCAGGTTCATGAACGGAGTTGTAACAGCGCTCATTACGTTCGGGCCATGGATACCGAACCACCACAGCAGCATCATGATCAGAACGACTACGAGGTAGCCAGGCAGACCAGTCATGATTGCCTGTACAGGAGCCATGATCGTTGCGATCAGTGAGAAGAAGCTGAGGTTCAGGAACTTCTGCATAATGAAGTTAACCAGTGAGAATACGAATACAGTGATGACTGTCGGGAACAGAACTGCGAATGACTGTGATACATTGGGCGGAACGGAATCAGGCAGCTTGATTGTCAGCTTGCCGGAGTCGATCAGCTTGCAGTACAGCAGTGTAGAAAGAAGACCGACGATCAGCGCTACGAACAGACCGGAAGCGTTTGTGAATGAGGAAGGAACTACGCCGCCTACGGAGTAAGCTACTTCTTCACCAGCTTCTGTTGTAACTGTGCCTGTTACTGTTGTAGTAATCAGTGTTACGAAGCAAGCAACCGATACAGCCGGAGCTGTTCTGTCATTTACGTGGCCGAGCTGTTCAGAGAAGTGAACAGCGACCATGAATGCGATCAGGACTGCCATGAAGTTCATACAGCCATAGTTAGCTGTAGACCAGACAGAATAGAGTTCTGTCAGCCAGTGGAAACCCGGAACGTTTGCCAAGGAAATGTCATAACCCATTGCCTTGTCAGAAGAAAGTACGAACTGGAACAGGGTACAGAATGAACCCATGATGGTGACCGGCATGATGTCGATAAACGAGTCCTTAATAGAAGAAAGGACCGGATTCGACTGCATCTTTCCTGCGAAGGAAAGAAGGCCGTTCATAAATTTGTCTTTCATTTTTTGAAACTCCCCTTTCACATAAGAGTTTACTCACACTGATATCCGTTTGCAACGCGATTACCAAATTGTGGAAATTAGTTTCTCCTTTTAATGCTCTAAAATGCGTTTTTCTGATACTTTAGTTTCATTTTTCTCTCTTAAAACACTTTTTTTGTTTCGTCACGGGAATGTAACCGCTTCACAGATGATAATTTGAGTTCAGATTTGTGGGAATTTTGTGGTATCGCATTCACACAATTCATTGAAAAAAGCGTCCCGTATGAGACGCTCTTTCATTCAGTTCGGATGAACCTGTGTTTTCAGACGATTATGCCTTGTTTGCAGAACCGAATGCTTCGCAGAGTTCAATTGCCTTTGCAACGATTGCATCGCAGCCCGGCTTCAGGAGCTTACGAGGGTCATAGCCCTTGCCTTCGTTGTGCTTGCCTTCAGCACAGTATTTGGCTGTAGCTTCAGCGAATACCAGCTGGAGTTCTGTGTTGACGTTGATCTTGGAAACGCCCATTGTGATCGCCTTGCTTGTCTGATCAAACGGGATACCGGAGCCGCCGTGGAGAACGAGCGGTTTGCCGTTAACTGCTTCGTTGATTTCATTCAGACGGTCAAAGTTCAGACCAGCCCAGTTTGCCGGATACTTGCCATGGATGTTGCCGATGCCTGCTGCGAGGAAGTCAACGCCGAGTTCAGCGATTGCCTTGCACTCTGCCGGATCAGCCAGTTCGCCATTGGAAGTAACGCCGTCTTCTGTTCCGCCGATTCCGCCGACTTCGCACTCAACGGATACGCCTACGCTGTGAGCCAGGCTGATGATTTCCTTGGACTTAGCCATGTTCTCTTCGAAGTCATAGTGGGAGCCGTCAAACATTACAGATGTGAAACCGGCATCGATGCACTTCTTAGCGCCTTCATATGTGCCGTGGTCGAGATGCAGAGCTACCGGAACAGTGATGCCCATGGAGTCATGCAGATCCTTAACCATGTCAACAACCATCTTGTAGCCGCCCATGTACTTGGCAGCGCCTTCGGAAGCCTGAATGATAACCGGAGACTTAGCCTGTTCGACAGCTGTCAGAATGCACTTTGTCCATTCGAGATTGTTTGTGTTGAACGCAGGAATCGCATAATGTCCTTCATGCGCCTTTTCGATCATTTCTTTTGCAGAAACTAATACCATGAGATTATATTTCCTCCTATTTTCTGCTATCATTTTATTCCAATTTATGGCGAATGAAAAGCATTTCAATAAAAAGAAGGCACTGTATATGCCTTCTTTTGCTTAATATGCATCGTCGCCGCTGGGAATGTCGAGTCCGCTGTCATCGATCGGTTCTTCGGGCTCATCTTCCTCAAGTTCGATTTCGCTTGTGTTAATATGAACTTCCTCAAATTTTCTTCTGTTCCGAAGATCCCATTTATTATTCTCAAGAGAAGCAAATCTCGTATCAAGCATCAGTTCGGAATAGAACTGGCTCTTCTTCCGTCTCAGTTTCTCTTCGGGAATCTGCATAATCTTTGCAACCTCGCCCCACAGTTTGATGAAATCAACTTCCTTCTTTTTCCGGGCCAGGCAATTGTAGGCTACATCTGTCATTGTCTGATTATAGCTCATTGATGAATCCTCTCCTTTGAATCACTAACTGTAAACCAAGAAAAATTGTAACAGCGAAGTGATAATACGTTACTCTTTCGGCGTTGTCAACAATTAGTTGAATTTTTTCAGCTCCCAGACAATTTTTTGTTCTGTTACGGTCCCTTGTTCCGTAAACAGCCGGTACGTCACACTCCACTCTTTCTCACTGAATTCACTGGCAAGCAGCTCAGCGTGAAAAAGCATGTCTCCGAACGGTGAAGACACGGTTGTCTGTCCTGTTCCGTCAAAATAAAGCCTTGTCAGACTGCTGACATCGGAAACCCGCTGAAGAACAATCTGATCCTCAAGACGCAATACTGTCTGTTTTGCCTTTTTGTCTTTTTCGGCATAAAGCAGTCTTCCCCCGTTCAGCAGCGCCTGACCTTCAAATACGGTTTCCCCTTCCCCGTCCGGCAGTTCATATCTCGTCATTTTCAGAAAGATCTTCATTTATCCTCCGGGAAAAACACCTTGTTGTCATCGTGCGCCGGTCCGTGAATCAGACTGTAGACTATATTCGACGCGTTGGAAAGTTCACGTATACTGCCGTCGGACATTCTGACCCAGATCGCTTCATTATGATCTCCGTTATAAGGGATATACGGATTCTGCGCCACGGTATCACGGCCGAAATAATATTTCAGATCATAGCCTTCATTCCGCAGACGGTTCCTGATTTTCCGGTTTCCGCCGGGACTGCTGTCGGCATAGGCAAACAGCTTTCTGTCACGCACCCTGAGGGAAAGATCACGGATGACCGGATCGGGATGTTCCGTCAGTTTTTCAAAGCCGAAGCTCACGGAGTTCTCATCCAGTTTGAAATAATCATCCAGACTGATTTTCTTTTTGTTTACCAGCGGTCTGAACAGCGGTAAGAGATCATCCTCACCGGAACTGATGTCACGGATCCGCCGGAACAGCGCGTGAAGGATATATTCATAACTCCGTGCCGTGGGATGATAATACACCTGCCAGTACATGTGGTATCTTGCCATGATGTAGTTCTCCACCGCATATACACCGCTCCCTTTTACGACAAGCAGTCTGCCGTCCTCAACCCTTAGGGTACGCAGTATTCTTTCCAGATCGAATTCTCCGTATTTCGTTCCTGTGAAGTAGGCATCCCGTAGAAGATAATCCATTCTGTCCGCGTCGAGCTGTGAGCTGATCAGCTGATACAGCAGCGGATTAGCGCTGCGGTGACGGATGATATCCGCCGTATCCTTTGCCAGCCCTTCCGAGCAGTTTTCCAGTATCCGCGTGATTTCCGTATTCTCTTCAATAATGCGGCAGGTAAAGACCTCATGTGACACTCCGGTAACGGATTCCAGCGCATGGCTGTAGGGACCGTGACCGATATCATGCAGTAATGCCGCCGCCATGACCGTCACTTTCTCCTGTTCATTCAGCGCTTTTTCGATATCACCGATCTCCGTCACAATACGGCGGACAATCTCATATACCCCGAGTGAATGGGAAAAACGGGAATGTTCGGCACAGTGGTATACCATGTACGCTCCGCCAAGCTGACGGATCCGCCGCAGACGCTGAAACCAGCTGCTGTTGATCAGATCCCAGATCACCTGCAGCTCCACATGAATATACCCGTGAACCGGATCACGCAGCACCTTGATTTCATCAAGCTTACGGAACATATTTACTCCGCTTCCTCAAGCAGAACCACAGCCTGTGCCTGTACGCCCTTCCGTTCACCGACAAAGCCGAGTCCTTCGCCGCGGGTTGCCTTGACGCTGATCTTCTCAATATCACACTCCAGAGCAGCCGCGAAATTCTCTCTCATCTGCTGAATATGCGGCGCCATCTTCGGCTTTTCGATCATGACGAGACAATCCAGATTGCCGATCCGGTATCCCTTATCTTTCATCATTGCGGCTACTTCCTTCAGAATGATCTGTGAATTCACGCCTTCCCACTTCGGATCGGTATCGGGAAACCAGTGTCCCAGATCACCGAGCGCGAGAGCTCCGAGAATCGCTTCTGCCGCCGCATGGGTCAGAGCATCTGCGTCACTGTGTCCGAGAAGCCCGAGATCGGAGGGTATTTCAACACCTCCCAGAACCAGCTTTCTCCCTTCACAAAGACGGTGAATATCCGTTGACTGTCCTATTCTCATTATGCTACCTGCTTTCTTTATATGACTTTTATGATTTGCATATATAATAACAGATATGGAAATGGAACTGCCTTCTTATGTAAAAACTGCAATCGAATATCTCAACCGCAATGGTTATGAATGCTATGTGGTCGGAGGCGCTGTCAGAAGCACACTTCTTCACGAGGAAATTCATGACTATGATCTGACAACAAACGCCCTGCCGGAAGAAACCGAAGCGGTATTCCGGGATTTTCCGGTGATCCGTACGGGAATGAAACACGGCACCCTGACTGTTGTCATTGACGGAGAGATGCTCGAAATCACCACCTACCGGAAAGATTCCGGCTATAAGGACCACCGGCATCCTGACAGTGTCGCTTTTTCCTCTTCCCTGAAGGAAGACTGTGCCCGCCGTGACTTTACGATCAACGCGCTTTGTTATCATCCGGAAGAAGGAATTCTGGATTTTTTCGGCGGACAGGAGGACATAAGAAAGCAGATCATACGCTGTATCGGTGATCCGGAACAGCGGCTGAATGAGGACGCGCTGCGAATCCTGCGGGCTGTCCGTTTTGCGGCAAGACTCGGTTTTACGGTTGATCCGCTGACCAAAGCAGCTCTCTTGAAGAAAAAAGAAACGCTCCGCTATGTTTCGGAAGAAAGAATCCGCAGCGAAACGGACCGCTTCCTGGCGGGAAAAGGATGTCCGGATCTTTTTACGGAATACATCGATATTTTTGCCGTTTTTCTGCCGGAGCTGAACAGCCTTTCCGAAACGGAGAAAGAAGAAATCCGTGAAGCTTTCCGCAAAGCGCCCGACAACAGTGAGATCCGCCTGGCTGTTCTTCTCTCAAGCCGGGTTTTCCCTGATGCGGAAGAGGTCATGCGGAGACTGACGTATCCCAACCACGCCATCCGCCGGATCAAAAGCCTTCTTTCCGTAAAGGACATGCCGTTTGATACGGAAACGGATATCCGGTACATCATCAACAGACTGATTCCCGAATTTGACTGTTATACGGACTATATGAAGGCAGTCAGAGAAGACTTCCCGGCGGAAAGAGTCCGTGAAATGCATGACGCAGTCATCCGCAATGGAGACTGCTGCTTTCTGAGTGACCTTGCCGTCAACGGAAAAGACATGCTCGCTCTCGGACTGAAGGGCAAAGAGATATCTGACGCGCTTCAGAAAAGTCTCAGCGCCGTCATCGAAAAACGGATACCGAACAATAAAGAAGAAATCATTGCTTATCTGAAAAAGAAGTGCAAATCTGATGCTTATACCGGATGAATATGCAAAAAAGAGAATCATACAGAGATGCCTGAAAAAATACGGCAGAATTCAGAAAGCGGAAGAAGACATGTATTTACTGCTTCTGAATGTCATGGAAAGAAACGCAGCCAATGTCATCATTGAGAGAGACATTAATGAAGACCGTTATCTTATGGAAGGGATTCAGCTTGCTCTGCTGGTTCTTGAAGGAAGACTGGCCGGCGAAGAAACCGATGTATCAGCCATCGAATCCGAAAACGGAAAAGCGCTGAAACATGCATTTCTGATGGCATTTGATTCGGAGACAAATCCGGAACTGAAAGACGCTGTCAATCATTATTATCCTGAGCCGGACGCATTGAATGCTTTTCCGGAGGATCATTATCAAAAGGCAATCCGCCTTCTCTGCCGGGAAACAAAATCAGTTGAAATATGGAATAAACAACTGGGAAGACACGGTATGATCGATGTGATTCTTTCAACCATGAAGAAAGTGAAAGCCGAACTTGACGGAAAAATGAATTATGCCTGTGCCATTGACAGTAAGCATCCGGTTCTCCGCGGTCATCTCTGAAACAACATAAGGATCCCGAAAAAAAGCGACCGCTGAA
>CACXDM010000100.1 GCA_902766435.1 uncultured Erysipelotrichaceae bacterium
GACAGAGTACGTCCCTATACGATGGACAGAACGGAAAAGGGAGTCTGGCGGGTCAGTGTAATCGGTGATCTGAAGCACGCCACCTATACGTATCTTGTTGAGCGCAACGGCGTGGTTGTTGAGTCAATCGACCCGTATGCCTACAGTTCCACCGGCAACGGAAAAGAGAGCGCTGTCATTGATCTCTCTGAGATCGCAAAGATCAAGGATTATAAAGTCCCGGGCGGCGTAAGCGGAACAGATGCGGTTATTTATGAAACAAGTGTCAGGGATATGACATCCAGTCCGTTTACCGGAACGAAAGACCACGGTACGTTTTCTGCTTTGACGGAAACCGGCACAACCCTCAGGGATATGCCTACCGGACTGGACTATCTCGCTTCACTCGGTGTGACGCATATTCAGCTGCTGCCGGTAATGGATTTCGCGACAGTTGATGAATATCATCCCGAGAGAAACTATAACTGGGGATATGACCCGATGCAGTATCTTACGCCGGAAGGTTCCTATTCCAGTGATCCGGATGATCCGTACGCAAGGATGAAGGAACTGAAGATGCTTGTTTCGGCAATGCACGCAAAGGGACTGCGGGTAAATCTGGATGTTGTCTTCAATCACATGTACGGCATTGAAATGTCTGCCTTTGACGGCACTGTTCCCTATTATTTCTTCCGTTACAACAGTCAGGGATATCCTTCCAACGGATCGTTCTGCGGCAATGACTTTGCCTCGGAAATGCCGATGGCAAGAAAATATATTGTCCATGTCATCAGGAAACTGATGGAAATTTACGGTGTTGACGGATTCCGTTTTGATCTGATGGGCCTGCTGGATATCGAAACGATGAATGAGATCAGAAGCACCGCAAGACAGATCAACCCTGATGCGATGATCTATGGTGAAGGATGGGATATGCCCACAATCCTGCCTTACGAAAAGAGAGCGTCCATCGTGAATCAGGCAAAGATGCCGGGCATAGGTCACTTCAACGACTATTTTCGCGATGTCCTCAAGGGCAAGACTTCCGATGATCAGAAATATGACAAGGGATATCTCACCGGTGATATGGGTGAGTCGTTCAATACGCTGAGCGCAGTCAGTGCCAATGTTCTCGGTGATCCGTATATGCGGCGTTTTGAAGAACCCGAACAGTCGATCAACGGTCTTGAAACACATGACAACGCTACTGTCTGGGATAAGATGCATGCCTGCTGCGGCAATGAAGACAGAGACACCCGCATGAAGAGACAGAAGATGATGATTGCGGTTGTCATGACATCCCAGGGTGTTCCGTTCATTCATTCCGGACTGGAGTTCTGCGGAACGAAGAACGATAACTCCAATTCCTACAATGCCGGTGATGATATCAACCAGCTTGACTGGCTGCGGGCGGAACTGAATCACGATGTGATCGAATATACGAAGAAGTGCATTGCCTTAAGACATAAGTACCGCGCTTTCCGTCTTCCCGATACAAAGACGATTGCCAAAGCCCTTCATCTTTCTGTCGGTGACGGCGGAGTCGTCTTCTATGATATCGAGTATAAAGAACACGGCATGGAATGGTTCAGGGTCATGATCAATCCGACATTTGATGAAAGGCACTATCATTTCCCCGAAGAGTGGCAGGTGCTTCTGGATGTAAACGGCAATGCGGCAGACCACAAGGATTATTATGTATACGTGCCTGCTTTGTCGGTCATCGTGTGCGCAAGGTAAACACCGGAAACGGTGTTTTTTTTCTTCATGTGTATCAGATGATGATTATGCCTGTGGCTGTTCTGTTATAATAACTGCGGAGGTTTACCCCTATGAATTTCAGAAAATCATTTGTGGCTGCTGCGGCATTTGCTCTTGCCGTTTCGGCTGTTCCCGTAAAAGCGGAGGAAAACCAGGACGAGCTGTTTGCGGAGTTCCTGGAGGAAGAGTACAAGGAAACACTGGAAGAGGACTATATGACCCTTCACTACAGCCTGCGGGACTATAAGAGTCACGGCATTGAAAAGCCCGAGCTGAATATCGGAAAGGTTTCATGGGATGACTATGAGAGTGACAAGAAGGAACTCGAGGATACACTGGCCGAACTGCAGAAGTTTGACTATGATGCCCTGAGTGAAGAACATAAGCATGACTATGAGACATATGAATTCTATCTCGAGAATCTGATTGCCCTGAACAGCTTCCCGATGTTTGATTTCTGGTTTCTGCCCTCAACCGGCGTCACGGATAACCTGCTGACGAATTTCACGGAATATGTCTTCTATGAAAAGCAGGATTTCGATGATTATCTTGAAGTGCTTGCGACGGTTCCGGAGTACATTGACGGAGCTCTTGATGTCACAAAGCGACAGGCGGCTGAAGGCTACTTCATGACTGACGGTGCGCTTGATGAAACACTGAGCGGCATTGATAAGTTTGTCGAAAAGAAGGATGACAA
>CACXDM010000101.1 GCA_902766435.1 uncultured Erysipelotrichaceae bacterium
AGGGCAGTGGATCTGATTCTGACGGAAGAGGATGTCAGGTATCTGGAGGAACCGTATATTCCGCATACGGTCTCCGGCGCAATCCCTCTGCCGCGGTAATCCTTCATAAGTGAAATGAAGCGTCTGACCGGTAAAGGAAGGACGCTTTTCAATTGTTTCATCCTGTATCTGATCAGATTCATTCTGATGGAAAATTCGGTTGTCAAATGATCGGGAAATATAAAAAAAGCTGAATATTTTCAGCTTTTTCAATATGGCGCGGAAACAGGGATTTGAACCCTGGCGCCGTGTTACCGACCTACAAGCTTTCCAAGCCTGCCCCTTCAACCGCTTGGGTATTTCCGCATCGCTTGATTATATTAGCATAGTTCCATAATAAAATAAAGTGATTTTATCAGAATGTTTAGTATAATAGTTGTATCCCGGAGCGAAAAGATGTCTAACACAACAAAGAGCAGCCTCGCGGCATCACTTAAGAAATTACTTGAATATAAAACACTTGACCGTATTACCATTTCCGATATTACAAATAACTGCGGAATTAACCGCCAGACATTCTATTATCATTTTGATGATCTGGCCGGTCTTGTGGAATGGATGTTCAATGATAAAATCTCGAGCATCATGCGTGATCTGAAGCTGCCTGATGAGTGGCGGAAGGGCTTGTTGATGATTCTGCAGGTTCTGCAGGAGAATGACAGCTTTGTCATCCAGATCTATCACTCGAAAATCAATGACCGTATGTACAGGTTCATGTTTGAAACATGCCTCAGCTTCATCACTGAAGTTTCGGATGCGGATATGAGAAAAGGTAATATCAGCAGATATGATCTTGAAATCGCAATCCGGTTCTTTTCTTATGCCTTTGCCGGCGTTATGGGTGAATGGTTCGCGGATGATCTGAGAAAACCGGCAGAAAGAGTGGCACAGCGGCTGGGAGATATCATGGAAACGGCGCTTCCTGCCGTCATCCGTTATTATGAGAACAGCTGAATCCGATACTGTATAAGTCTGACAGGGAAACCTGTCTTTTTTTGAGGCATTATCTCATCACTGTCAGGGAATATCGGATAGAATTTCTGCAGGGAGGTATGTATGAGACTGTATCATACCGGATTTTCGGAAATCAGAGTTCCGGATCTTCATCACGGAAGAAAAAACGCCGACTTCGGTCAGGGATTTTACACGTCACCTGATCTTTCTTTCTGCCGCCGGTGGGCAAGAGAGCGGAAAGGGCAGAACACTTATCTCAATACATATGAACTTGAAACGGAAGGGCTGAACATACTGCTTTTTGAGCGGACAGCAGAGTGGTTTGATTTTATATACGGAAACCGCAGCTCGCTGCCGGTGAACAGTGAAGAATACGATGTGATTACCGGACCGGTCGCGAATGATACGATCTACGATACATTCGGTATTATCACAAGCGGTCTTCTTTCCCGTGAGGACGCGCTGAAACTGCTGATGATCGGTCCGGTTTACATACAGACGGTGATCAGAACGGAAAAGGCGTCTTCTCATCTGCACTGGCTGAAGGCAGAGATACTGACGCCTGATGATATTGCGTCATACAGAAGTACGGTTGCCCTTGAAGAAAAGGAGTATCAGAAGCTGTTTTCCGATGAGCTTTCCCGTATTTGAAAAAAGGCAGATCAGTTTCTGCCTTTATTCTTTTTCTTCCGTACTGAGCGTGCCGGTCAGTGTAACGTTAACCGTCATTTCCTCTTCATCACGTATGATTCTGAGGCTGATTGTATCGCCGACCTTTTTGCGTGAAAGGAAGGTGGAGAGATCCGCATATGTTGAGATTTCCGTATCATCTGCGCCGATGATCTTGTCATAAGGCTTCAGTCCTGCCTGTTCGGCACCCGAGCCGCTGACAATATCCGTAATATACAGTCCTGCTGTATATTTTCCGCTGTCACGCGCGAGTTCACTGAGATACACACCGAGTGTGGCTCTGTCGGTAACAATGCCGTTTTCAATCAGCTGTTCGGCAACTTCCATGGCCGTGTTGACTGGAATCGCAAATCCGAGTCCTTCGATTGTTGCGCCGTTTGAAGTCATGCCGGAGTCCTTCATGTTTACGATGCCGATGAGGTTGCCGTTGCCGTCAAACAGTCCGCCGCCGGAGTTTCCGTTGTTTATGGCAGCGTTTGTCTGGATCAGATTCATTGCCTGGTTGTTCAGAATGATCTCACGGCTGGTTGCGGAAATGATGCCGTCGGTGACAGTTCCGCCCAGAGTTCCGAGAGGATTGCCGATGACTACCGCAGTCTCTCCGACCTGAATCTTCGAGGAATCACCGATTACCGCTGCCATCAGATCATCTGCTTCTACTTTCAGTACGGCGATGTCGCTCTTGGCGTCTGTTCCGACAATCTCTGCTTCATATTCCTTGCCGTCGTATGTTGTGACAAGAACGGAATCGGCATCTTCAACAACATGGTTGTTTGTGATGATGTAGCCGTCACTTCTGATGATGACACCAGAGCCTGCGCCGGAATATGTGTAGGTTCCGCCGAACATGCCATAGTTTGACTCTGTTACTGTTGTCAGTACCTCGACGACGGAAGGGGAAGCCTTGGCGGCAATTTCGGCAATTGTCATACCGCTGCTTCCACCGACGACAGATAAAGAAGAGGTGCCCGGCTCGGCGGTTTCCTGAACGGCAGGTGTTTCCTCAGCCGTATTCTGTGCCTCTCCGGCACCGGTTCCCATACTTGTTACGGCAAACCATCCGCCGGCCGCTCCGCAAAGGGCAGCGACCAGTCCGAATGCGATTACGGTAAGTACGGGGTGATTCTTTTTTTCTTTCGCGGGAGCGATGTATTCGTCCCGTGGATTGTTATTGTATTCTGACATTTTTCAAGCCTCCTTGAAACAATTCCTATCATATGTCCGTTATGTGAAAACGGGGTGAACATTCCCTGTTTTTTCCTGAAATTATTTTTAGTTTCTGCCCCGCAGCGCCATGCCGAAGATCGCTCCCATACAGCCGCCGATGATGTGCGTCAGCTGGGAGATATTATCCTGCAGAATCACTCCGTTATAGACTTCCTGCGAGATATAAATGACGGCAACGATGATCAGTGTTGCGGGAATCCCTTTGTTCGTGCCGGTGACGGAAGCCAGCAGAATAAAGGCAAAGACGATGCCGGAAGCCCCCATCAGCGCGGTATCGCTGGGGAGGAAGATATGTACAACACCGGTAATCAAAGCCACAGCGGCAATAATCGCCGCGAGCTTTCCGCTTCCGTATTTCTCCTCAAGCATCGGTCCGACAAGAAGAATCAGAATCATGTTGTTTGAATAGTGCGACCAGCTCGCGTGTCCGAGCACGTGTGTGAACAGTCTCAGATAAAACAGCGGATCGGTGAAGGATCCTTTGTATACACAGAAGAATTTCTGGGTAATGACACCCCCGGTAAGGAATCCGGCAGCGAGTACAATGCCGCTTGCCAGAACAAATGAGAGAATCACGGGGGAATTGAATGTGATCTTTTTCATTGATAATTACCTCGATAAAAATAATACTTCCTGATTCGGAAATGACAAGTGATGATTTTCCCTCAGGGCGGTTTTGATTGAGAAAAAAGCACTCAGCAAGTATACTGATTTCGCGAGGTGAATTATGGCAGGAAAGAAAAAAAAGGTAAAAACAAATGCTTTGCCGCAGAATATCAAGAATCCTGCGGTCATAGATGCAATAGAAAAAATGCAGGCAAATGCCAATCCCGTAAGTCAGAATGCGCTGAATGAGGCGCTGAAGCAGGCAAAACTGCTTTCTCCCGTACAGGTTGATCTGGAACTTAAGCCGGGCAGCCGCATGCCGAAAGTGCAGTCATCACAGATCCGGTTCATCATGCTGAATACAACGGATAAAAAGACTTTGTTTCCGGCATTTACGGATCTTGAAACACTTGAGGAATTCATGCAGAAAAGCGGAAACAGTACGGGAAAGTCAATCGTACGCACGATTGCCGATTATGACAAAATGCTGAGCTCTCCCGGCAATAAGGCGCATGGTATTGTTCTCAATCCGGGAAAGCATAACATGATTGTGCCCTCAAAACTGGTCGGCGTACTGAACGGAACACAGCAGATGCCTGAGCCGAAGGCTGCGGAAACCGCTGCCGCACCGGCTGCGCCAAGTGCTCCGCCCCAGGTCAGGGTTACGTTTTCCGAGCCTGCAGTGTATCCGACAAGGATGGTGAATGCGGTATATGATGCCTGTGAAAAGAATCCGGCAATCTCCCGTGTCTGGCTGAAGGCCGGTACGGCAAATCTGACAATGTCATATTATCTGTTCGTTGAGGCGGATGAGAAGAAGCCGGAGTATCTTGAATATGTGAAGGAAGCCGCGCTGCCTCTGGCAAAAGATGTACCGGTGGAAATGATGTTCTATACGGAAAAGGCTGAAAAGGAAATCATCAAGGGCGCTTTTGCCCTGTATGACAGGGAGCTCGGTATCTGATGGCAGAATGTCTGCTGAACAGAGGATACTGTTCTGAAGCCGGAACATATGCCGAATCAGTACTGGCGGAAATTTTCGGAACCGGAAAGAAGGCGGCAGCTGATGCAGTCAGCCGTCTCAGGGACAGGGAATGGCTGTATATCACGGAAAAGAAAGATATACAGGGAGTACTGATCTATGATGCATCAGAATACAGAATCCTGCTTCTTGCCGGAAAGGACAATGAAGTCAGAACAGTGCTTCTGAATCGTCTGAAAGATATATTCGCTGAAGAATATACGGCACGAATCAACGTGCTTGCTTCAGACAGGGATCTTTCATTCTATGAAGAATACGGCTTTGAACAGGCCGCAGAGAAACAGGCAGATATGACACCGATGGAATACCTGCTTGGCCGTGAACTGATCGGGAAAACCGTGCATGTTGAGGTTGATCATCCTTACGGCAGTTTTCATCCTTCTCTTGCAGATACGGTGTATCCCGTAAATACCGGTTATGTTATACTTGGAGAAGAGATGACGGATGCTTATATTATCGGTCCCAAGGAGCCTCTGGATTCTTTTGCGGGCACTGTATGTGCGGTAATATACCGCCGGCAGTCAGACCGGCCGCGTCTGGCAGTGATCAGAACCGGTGAACTGCCCGACCGTGAAAGAATCATCCATGATATCGGCTTTGAGGAACAATATTATGAGACCAGAATTCTCTGGGAATGATTCAGGAGGAAAGAAATGAAAAAGAGACTGACAGGTGCTGCTGCACTTATACTCGCTGCTTCACTTGCAGGATGTTCAGCAGTTGACAAAGTCAATGAAAAGACATCTGAAGAGCCTGTTTCCAGTGCTGTGGAAGGCGGTTCGGAGACAACACCCACAGAAGAAACAACAGTCAGCACAACTGAAAATGTAGTGCTTCCGGATGAAGAGGGATATGCGGAAGGTTATATCGGAGACACGATGCGGAATGCATTCTTTGATTATGTCGTCAATTCCGCATCCATCGTATCGGATTATAAAGGAATCAAACCTGCAGAAGACAAGGATCTGCTTGTTGTAAATATTACAATCATGAATACCAGTACCTCTTCTCTGCCCATGTTTGATACAGATTTCTTCCTGTATCAGCCGAATGAGACAGAAGATGATAAAAAGTATATTGATACTGTAACAGCTGCAGATACCAGCCTGAAAGCAGAAGGAATGCTTGAACCGGAATACAGCATCGGAATCCATGAAACGGTAACCGGTGATCTTGTCTATGAAGTGCCTAAAGGACAGAAAGACTTCATCTTTGCGTTTGAAGAGTACTTTGACAATAATGAATACGGTGATGTATTTGTTGTAAGATTCACTGCAAAATAATCATCAGAAGGCCTCATAAGAGGTCTTTTTTCTTTCGTTGAATGTTCTTTGGAATTAGGGGATAATTGTCAAAGAGACAAATGAAAACAGGGGGATA
>CACXDM010000102.1 GCA_902766435.1 uncultured Erysipelotrichaceae bacterium
AGACACTACATTCAAAACCAGTAATGCGGCTAACCCCTCCTAAGCCATTCAACTATAGAAGGGGGTATGCGCCGCCCGGCAGATCAACTGAATTCAGTACGGACGCATTATACCATTTGTCTTACACATTCGGCATAAGGCAAAACCATCCTGTCTGAAAAAAAACAGGAATTGAGGTATTCCTCAGTTCCTGATTTCATCTGAATATCGGTTATTCCAGATTATCAAGCTTTTCGTTAAGCAGCTCAATGATCTTTTCCTTGGAGCTGATCAGATCGAATGCGTCTTTCTCTCCTTCGATTGCCTCTCCTGTCTTCTTCATATTGTAGTAATCACGGCCGAGCTTTTCATAAGCCTTGGAAAGATCTCTTGCGTTATGACCGATTTCGGAACGGATCTCCGCCTTCTGTTTTTCGGTATCGAGAATATTGATTACTTTGGATCCGCTGTCCTGAAGCATCTTGACTGCCTTATCCGCTGTTTCCGCGATAACTGTTGTAATGTCTTTTTCTTCCATTTCTTTATTCCTTTCCCGCCTGATCAATCAGGTCTGTGATGATTTCTTTGATTTCTTCAGCCGTAGCTTCGCCTTTTTCGGCAATATTTACAATACCACCGATCAGAATATCCGCAAGGTATTCCGCTCTCTTAATATGATGCTCTCCGAGCTTGTTGCCTTCTTCAAGCAGTTCCTGAAGCTTTTCGGCAGCTGCTTCCTTTGCCTCATCAATCGAACGTACACTGAGCTGTGTCAGATCCACATCATCACTGTCACCCTGCATGCTGTCGATCAGTTTCCGGAAAGAATCCACCGAGTTATCAATGAATTTTGCCAGCTTATCAGGATAGTTCTGCTGATCCAGCGACTGCTGCATCATCGCATTGAATGCCTGGCTGTATTTTTCACTGATGGCTTCGATCACATCATCCTTTGAGTTGAAGTAATAGTAGAAGAGGCCTTTGGCCACATTCATTTCCTTAACGATACTGTTGACGGTTGTGTCGACAATTCCGTTTTTGCGGAAGAGTCTTTCCGCCGCTTCCATGAATTCATTCCGGCGTTGTTCGCTGTCTTTGGATTCCGGCATGTTTTCACCTCCACAGCAATACTATATATTTCGACTGACCGAGAGTCAATAGTGATATGTTATACTTTTTTCATGATTCTGATCTGTCCTGTATGCGGTAAAAAACTGATCAAGAAAGAACGGTCTGCGGTATGTGAAAACAATCATGTTTTTGATTATGCCAAAAGCGGTTATCTCAATCTTCTGATTTCACAGAAAGCGGTTCACGGTGACGGAAAGGATATGGTCAAAGCCCGTACGGAGTTTCTCTCTTCCGGCGCCTATGCCTTCCTGCGTGATCAGCTTGCAGAGATGACTTCACAGGATGAGATTCTTGCCGATCTCGGCTGCGGGGAAGGCTATTATACCCGTTGTCTGCAGGGAAAGGAAAAATACGGTTTTGATCTGTCCAAAGACGCCCTGAAACACGCCGCCAGAAGTGACAGGTCCACTGCATATACAGTGGCTTCCATATTCCGTCTGCCGCTGCCTGATGAAAGCTGTGATACGGTGCTTACGTGCTTCGCGCCTGCCGCAAACGAAGAGATCGAAAGAATCCTTAAGCCTGAAGGCAGATTCATCTATGTCACTCCCGGTCCGGATCACCTGTATGAAATGAAGGAAATCCTCTATGAGAATCCTTACCGGAATGTGACTGAGGATCTGAAGACAGGACTGACCCTGACAGACAGCCGGATGATTCGGCAGACATTTGAAGCTTCACAGTCAATGCTTCAGAACCTGTTTATGATGACACCCTACGCCTACCGTACGGCAAAAGAAGACAGAGAGCGCCTGAGCCAAACGGAAAGCCTGACGATAACGGCTGAATTTCTGATCCGTGTATATACAAAAATCATTCCCTGACCGGGAATGACTTTTATTCTTTTTCCGATTTGAGCGCTTCTTTCTCACTCTTCATTTCAAGATGAATTTCAAGTGTCATCGCAGCACGCAGTACGACCAGAGCGCCGAGGATAATCAGATCACTGACCTGTTCGGCAAGGATCGTATGCAGTACTTCCGCCGCAAGCAGGAATTCCAGTGTCAGTGCGATACCTTCTGCCAGATGCAGAGAACACTCACCGTTTTTCTTTGTCAGCCAGCCGACAAAGCTTTTGAATCCCGTGTATGCGATCACGCAGATGCCGCATGCCTCCAGAATCATACTGACGATCTCAACGACCTCAAACAATATGTTATGCAATAGTTCAACCATAAATACTCCTTTTACCGGCGGCAGATGCCGTCTTTTACCGCTGCCGCTGCCACAGCTGCCGATACGGCAGGCACTACTCTTTCATCAAATACGGAAACGATTACATAATCAGGACGCAGCTCTTCTTCCCGGATCAGACCGGCAATCGCTTCGGCAGCAGCGAGCTTCATATTCTCATTGATATCCGTTGCGCCGGCATCCAGCGCTCCCCGGAAAACTCCCGGAAAAGCAAGCAGATTATTGACCTGATTGGGATAGTCCGAACGGCCCGTTCCGACAATTGCGGCACCCGCTTCCAAAGCAAGGTCCGGCATGATCTCCGGCGTGGGATTTGCCATGGCAAGTACGATCGGATCCCTGTTCATGGAACGGATCATATCCTGTGTCACAATGCCCGGCGCGGATACACCGATAAACACATCGGCTCCCTTCAGCGCATCGGCAAGTGTCCCGTTGATATTGTCTTCATTTGAAGTTTCACAGAGTTTTTTCTTGGCTTCCGTCGTGGCTGTATCGCGGCTTACGATACCCTTTCTGTCACAGTATAACAGATGTCTGACACCGTACGCCATAATCAGATTCCCGATTGCGGCACCGGCTGACCCGGCCCCTGAGATGACAACCCTGATATCACCGATATTCCTGCCGCTGAGCTTGAGGGCATTGATTAATGCGGCCAATACGACAATTGCCGTACCATGCTGATCATCATGGAAGACCGGGATATTCAGTCTCTCCTTCAGTTTTGCTTCAATTTCAAAGCAGCGGGGAGCAGCGATATCTTCAAGATTAACGGCGCCGAAACCCGGAGCGATCCGGACAACCGTTTCCACGATCTCGTCCGTATCCTTTGTATCAAGACAGACCGGCCAGGCATCCAGTCCGCCGAACCGCCGCATCAGCAGACACTTTCCTTCCATAACCGGCATAGCGGCCTCAGGACCGATGTCACCGAGTCCCAGTACTGCAGTTCCGTCCGTCACAACGGCAACGGTATTGCCTTTACCGGTATAGAGATAGGCATTCTCTTTGTCCTTCTGAATTTCCAGACACGGCTGCGCCACACCCGGTGTATAGGCTAGTGAAAGATCGTGTGCATTTTCCGCAGGAACCTTTGATTCAACTCTCAGTTTTCCTTTGTGCTTTAAATGCAGTTCCAGTGACTCGTTGTAAACATCCATCAGATTTCTCCTCCGTATTCTTCTTCGTTCATCAATTCTGTTCCTTCCTGCTCCAGCATGGCCGCGAATATACCTCTGCCGGGTATTCTCGTATGACTGAATGTTCCGTCATAGATCCACCGTGTCCCGCAGGAAGGGCTTCCCTCTTTCAGTATTGCTTTTTGGCATCCGTTCTTCCGGCATACCGCAAGAGCCTTCAAAGCGCCTGCTTCAAAATACTCCGTTACATCATTTCCTTCTGTATCAAATACTCTTCCGTCCCGGATCTCACTGCATCTGCGGGGAGTGGAGAGTCCGCCGAGCTGTTCGGGACACACCGGCACTGCTCTGCCGGATTCATAGAGTTTTCTGACATCTTCAGACAGATTGTTTCCGCCGCTGTACTTGCAGTTGAATCCCGCAAGACACGCGCTGATCAGAATCTTCTCACTCATCATCTTCCTTCAGATCGTAGATATCATCCCCGCGGCAGTCAATTCCGACAAAGCAGGGAAAATCCTTCACGGTAATTCTCGTCACTGCTTCACTCAGAAGATCCTCAAACGCGACCGGTTCCCGTTTGATGATACTGTGGGAAAGAAGCGCTCCCGCTCCTCCTGCCGCCACAAGATAAAACCCTTTGTGACGGACAACCGCTTCTTTGACCTTCTCACTTCTTCTGCCTTTTCCGATCATGCCGATCATACCGTTTTCCATCATCTTCGGAACATAGGGATCCATTCTCGATGAAGTGGTCGGTCCGGCCGATCCGATGACCTGTCCGGGTCTTGCGGGGGTCGGTCCGACATAGTAGATGACAGCATCCTTCAGATCAAACGGAAGCTCCCTGCCTTCATCCAGCATCTCAAACAGACGCTTATGCGCCGCATCCCTTGCCGTATAGACAATTCCCGACAACAATACAGGCTCTCCCGCCTTCAGTTCCTCTCTTTCCGCTTCACTCAGCGGCAGCTGCAGTTTTTTCATCAGATCACCATCCTTGCATGCCGGCATACATGACAGCACATATTCACTGCCACAGGCAGTCCGGCAATATGTGTCGGGGCATATTCAACCTGCACTTTCAGAGCGGTTGTTCTGCCGTGAAAGCCAAGCGGTCCGATCCCGAGCTGATTGGCCTCTGTCAGAAGATCATCTTCCAGCTTCTTATAGCGCGGATCACTGTTGGATTCACTCACCGGCCGCAGCAGCGCCCGTTTTGCGTTCACCGCGCAGGAATCAAACGTCCCGCCGATTCCGACACCGACCACAAACGGAGGACACGCATTCGGTCCGGCATTCCTGATCGTTTCAAGAACGAAGTCCTTCACACCCTTCTCACCGTCCGCCGGCGTCAGCATCTTCAGCGCCGACTTGTTTTCCGAGCCGAAGCCCTTCGCCATCATTTCGATCTCAACCTGATCCCCTTCAACAATCTCGGTATAGATCACCGCCGGCGTATTGTCCTTTGTATTCTTTCTTTCATACAGCGGGTCAGTAACAGACGAAGCGCGCAGGTAACATTCCGTATACCCTCTTGCGACACCTCTGTTCACCGCTTCTGAAGGAAGACCGTCTGTGAAATGAACTTCACTGCCGATCTTCAGCCAGACGATCACCAGACCTGTATCCTGGCAGATCGGTATGTTCTGTGAAGCAGCGGTTTCGGCATTCTGAAGCAGAATATCCATAGCCGTTACCGAACGGAATCCCGTCTCCTGTGTACGGCCTTTCTGCAGCGCTTTGATCAGATCCGGTGAATACCTGACGGCAATCTCACCGCAGGCTTCAGCGATCCTCTCTTCGATTTCCCTGACACTGATCTCTCTCATAGGCGTCCCTCTCTCATCTGCCGGCACTGAAATCCCGATTCAGATACCTCATCCGGCAAATATTACTGCACTATTCTATCATCGTTTACGCAAAAAAAAAGAAACTCATCAGTCATTATCTGACTTAAGATAGTTTCTCAGCAGATCGGGATAACCGTTTCCATCTGCGTATACGGTTCCCTCGAGGGCGGTAGCGTAGATTTTTGCTCTGACATTTGGAGACTGACAGCGCATACCCTTAATCAATTGAATCTCAATACTCGTCAAAAGGATTCTGTCCTCCTCATCTGACCCGCCGGTCAGAAATGATACGGATACGCCGAACAGACCCGCCAGCAGTTCAATAATCTCAGGATTCGGATAATTTGTTCCGTTTTCGTAGTTGCTGACAGACCGGTTTGTCCTTCCGATCACTGCCGCAACCTCCTTCTGGCTTAAATTCTTTTCTTCTCTCAAATTTCTCAGTCTTTCACCAAACCGGATTCTGGCCGGGGACGGTCTTTTCATAAATGGCACCTCACTGAAACGAATTTTTTTCATTTCGTCAACTTCATATTAAAGAATTATTGCGAAAACACATATAGGTACCCTGAATGTTCCACTCTTTCTGGATTTTTAATTCAAAATTTCCAATTGTTATGGAACCTCTTTTTTTGAAGGCTGAATGATTCGGACAGCGGAGGATATATTTGCAATCTCCTCAAGGGAGTGCTAATATGGATTAGCAATCAGAAGGTAAGAGTGCTAAAAGGAGGATGTTATGGCAAAAAAGCAGTTTAAAACAGAATCAAAGAGGCTTCTTGAGCTGATGATCAATTCAATTTATACAAACAGAGAGATCTTCCTTCGTGAACTGATCTCCAACGCGTCAGATGCTCTTGATAAACGGTACTACCTTTCTCTGACGGATCCCGATCACAAAGTGGATGCGGATGAGCTGAAGATCAGAATCGAAAGATATCCCGAAACCCGTCAGCTGGTCATTGAAGACAGCGGTGTCGGTATGACTTCCGAAGAACTGGAAAAGAATCTCGGCACAATCGCCAAGAGCGGATCTGCCGAATTCCGCAGACAGCTGGAGAAGGCAGAAGACAATATTGATATCATCGGTCAGTTCGGCGTAGGTTTCTACAGCGCATTTATCGTCGCAAAGAAAGTCACTGTTGAATCAAGATCGGTAAATGGCGAACAGGGGTACAGCTGGACAAGCAGTGGTGAAGACGGCTATGTTATCAGTAAGATCGACAAGCCGGAAATCGGCACAAGAATCACCCTTGACCTCAAGGACAACACGGAAGAAGAAAAATTTGATGAATTCCTCGAAGAACACAGAATCCGTGAACTGGTCAGAAAATATTCTGACTATGTCAGATATCCGATCGTCATGAATGTGACAAAATCCATTCCCGATCCCACGGAGGAAGGCAAGACAATCGATACGCTTGAAGAGGAAACACTGAATTCCATGATCCCGCTCTGGAAGAAGAAAAAGTCTGAGATAACGGATGAAGAATACAATGAATTCTACAAGACAAAGTTCAGTGACTGGGAAGACCCGGAAAAGGTCATCCACTACAGTGTTGAAGGCAATATCTCTTATACAGCCCTTCTCTTCATCCCTTCAAGAACACCGTATAACTTCTACTATCAGGATTTCGAACCGGGACTCCGTCTGTATTCCAAGGGTGTATTCATTCTTGATAAGGCAAAGGATCTTCTGCCGGATGAATACCGCTTTGTCTGCGGTCTGATTGACAGCGATGACATCAACCTGAATATCTCACGTGAAATCCTTCAGCAGGACCGTCAGGTAAAACTGCTCGCGAAATCCATTGAAAAGAAGATCCACTCTGCTCTTGAGGACATGCTTAAGAACGAGCGTGAAAAATACGAGAACTTCTTCGACAACTTCGGTCTGAATCTGAAGTTCGGCATCTACAAGGATTTCGGCATGAAGAAGGACAGCCTGCAGGATCTGATTCTGTTCCGTTCCAGCAAAGAAGGCAAATATGTCACCCTGAAGGAATACACGGAAAGAATGCCGGAAGAGCAGAAGGCAATCTACTATGCATGCGGTTCCTCTGTTGATGAGATTGAAAAGCTGCCTGTTCTTGAAAAGATCAAAGAGAAAGGATATGAGATTCTCTACTTCCTCGATGAACGTGATGAATTCGTCTCCGGTGTCATGCGTGACTATGACGGTCATGAATTCTGCTCTGTAAACAAATCCGATCTCGATCTGGATTCCGACGAGCAGAAGAAGGAGAAGGAAGAAAAGACGGCAGAAAACAAAGGACTTCTTGATGCGATGAAGGATGCCCTCAACGGTGCCGTCAAGGAAGTACGCATCTCCTCCCGTCTTAAAGATGATCCTGTAATCGTCGTCGCCGATGAAGGCGTGTCTCTTGAGATGGAAAAATACATGGCGAACGATCCCATGAATAAGAACAAGGTCAAAGCCACAAAGATCCTCGAGATCAATCCCGATCACCCTGTCTTTGAAAAGCTGAAGACCGTATATGAAAACGATCCGGACAAGATCGCAGATTACGCAGACGTCCTGCTGAATCAGGCGCTGCTGATCCAGGGTCTGCCGATCGATGATCCTGTCGGATATGCGAGAAAAGTCGCAGATCTGATTGTCAAAGCATAATACAGCAAAGAGGACTGTGATTCCCGGTCAATCCGGTACACAGTCCCCTTTTTTATCCCTTCAGGATTCTGAATATGAATATTCAGATGTTTACGGTCTGTAGTTTTTTACTGTTTCATAGAACCGGTACAGCGCACAGACTGCATTCTTGGCGTCTTCCCTGCTGTCGGGATTATCCAGAACCGATCTGACATATGACAGTGTGGAAACATTAACCGTAAACGATCCGTCTGCCTCACCCGTCACGGTAACAGTATCACCGAGCTGAGAAGCCTTGATGCCGGCAGCCTTGACGACATATGTACCGTCACTCTGCTTCTCTTCCGTGAATGTATTTCCTCTGAATTCTGCCGAAGCGGTAACTTCCGTACCTTCCAGAGCCTTCAGAGACATACTCAGCACCGCTTTTCAAAGCTCTTTTCCGTTTGTGCGGATCACATTCTGATACCAGTAAAAACTGTCTTTCGGAATTCTTCTGAGATCCTTTTCATCCATGTCCTCACGGTTGATGTATACAAACCCGTATCTCTTCCGGAAGCCCTGATGAGAGCTGAGCAGATCCTCAAAGGACCAGGGAGAATAGCCGATCATTTCCACGCCGTCCTCAATTGCCAGCTGACATGCTCTGACGTGTTCCCGCAGATAGTCAATCCGGTAATCATCGTGGACCTTTCCGTCTTCCGTCAGAACATCCGCCGTACCCAATCCGTTTTCGGTTATGATCATCGGCAGATGGTATCTCGCGTAATAGTCATTCAGTACGATTCTCAGTCCGTTCGGATCAATCTGGGCGCCGTATTCACTGGCTTTAAGATTCTCATTCTTTTCATCCCGGCAGTATCCGTACTGATCAAAATCGACTTCATTGCCGCGGTATACCCTCATACCGACAGGATGTTCCTCATCCGCCGGAAGATAGGAAGCGCAGAGTGTACGGTAGTAGTTAAACGCGATGTAATCCGGTCTGCCGTACTTCAGGATTTCCCTGTCGCCTTCTTCCATCTTCGGCACGATATCCCGTTCCTTCAGATAACGCATATAGATGCCGGAATACTCTCCATAGTAATGCATATCAAGACAGTAAACCGTCTTCATGTAGTCATTCATTCTGGCAGCCCAGACATCCTCCGGCTTATTCGTCAGAGGATACGTGCAGGTTGAGGAAACCGCAGGACCGATCTTACCGTCTTTGACAATCTCATGACATGCCTTTACCGCAAGGGCATGCGCCAGGAACATATGATAGTCCATCTGCGCTCTGACTCTGTCTGCTTCATGATTGTCTTCAATATTGATATTCATCCGTTCATCGACTCTGATCATCAGATTCTGTTCATTGATCACCTGCCAGTATTTGACCTGACTGCCGAACTCTTCAAAACAGATCCTTGCATAACGTTCAAACGCATCAACACAGCGTCTGTCTTCCCAGCCGTTGTATTTCTCTGCCAGCGCATAAGGCAGATCAAAATGATACAGTGTCACGAAAGGCCTGATTCCCTTCTCTGTCAGATAATCCACAACATCATGATAGAAGGCAAGTCCTGCCGGATTGATTTCCCCGTCCCCGTCGGGAATAATTCTCGCCCAGGAAAAAGAGAAACGGTAAAGCTGAAGTCCGAGTTCAGCCATAAGATCGATATCTTCTTTCCAGTGATGATAGAAATCACTGGCTGTTTTCGTATCTGCCTGACGGTCTGAACGTTTGAATGAATTGTAGTCGGCAACACTCATGCCTTTGCCATCTTCATCCCAGGCGCCTTCCACCTGAAATGCCGAGGTGCTCGCACCCCATAAGAACCCTTCCGGGAATCCTTTTGTCATGATATTTCCTCCTGACTTCTTTTGATCTGTGCCGTCAATACGGCCGCCATCATCAGTATACACCCGAGAATCTCCGCCGCAGAGAGCCGTTCATGAAGAAACAGAAAACCACTCAGCACCGCAAAGACCGATTCAAACGATAATATGAGTCCCGCTGCGGAAGGATCACAATCCTTCTGTCCGAGAATCTGAAGAGTATACCCCGCGCAGCTCGATATCAGACCGGCATAGAATATCGGAAACCACGCTGTCCTGAGATCAGCAGCGGCAGGTCTTTCCATCACAATCATCGGGATCAGACAGATGATTCCTGCTGTCAGAAACTGAATACAGGAGAGTCTGACACCATCCTCAGCGCCATACCGGTCAATCACAAGAATATGAACCGCGAAAAGAAACGCACAGATGACCAGAAGCAGATCTCCTGTGCCAAATGAAAAATCACCCCGGAAGCTGAGAAAATACAGTCCTGCGAAAGCCAGAGCCACTGCAGCGATCATCCGTTTCCCCGGTTTCTTTCCGGTGAAGATGCTTATCAAAGGCACAATGACAATATACAGGGCAGTCAGAAAGCCGGCCTTTCCGGCCGTTGTATACTGAATCCCCGCCTGCTGGAACATGCTTGCGCTGCCCAGCATAATCCCGCAGAGAATACCTCCCTTTACAGGCCATTTTGCTTTTTCCGTACTGATTCCCCTCATCCGGTCAAGAAGCGGACAGAGAAAAAAGAGAGCGGCAGCCGCAATCAGATTACGGATACAGGTAAAGGTCCAGGGACCGATATGTTCCGCCGCCGCACTCTGGGCGGAAAACGCACAGCCCCAGATCAGCGCTGTCAGAAAAAGAAGAACAGGTCCACTTGCCTTCATGATTCCTGTTCCTCCGTAAAACCGTGATCAAACCGCACTTCCAGAGAATATGTCTGATCAAAGAGATCTCTGATACCGTCTGTAAGAGTTTCCTCATTCACACTGCATCCGAAAGGAATCATCACATCAAAATCCAGTACCGTCTTCCCTTCTCTGATATACCGGTGAAAGTCATGGATGGAAAGTGATTCATCCATATCCTTCAGATAATCCGTAATCTTTTTCTGTTCATCTGTTATCTCTTCCGTATACGGATCGGCATGAATCGTCATTTCAATATGCATTGCATTCCTGATCTTCTTCTCCGCGAGATCAACTGCATCATGTACTTCCAGGAATTTCATCGATCCGTCTATCTCCGCATGCGCGCTGCCCATCATCCGTCCGGGACCGTATTCATGAATGATGATGTCATGGACGCCTCTGATTCTCTGATCCTCTAGGATAATCCCCCTGATCTGCTTCACCAGCTCCGGATCCGTTGAAGAACCGAGAAGCTTTGTAATGATATCGTCTGCCATCTGCCAGCCGGATTTGAAAATCATACAGGACAATATGACACCGGCAGCCCCGTCAAACGGAAACCCGCTGTAAAAGGCTCCCATAACCATGCCCGCAAGTGAGATCAGTGTCGCAAACACATCGTTTCTTGCGTCTTCCGCGACTGCCATCATCGGCATGCTTGCAATCCTTTCTCCGATCTTCCGGTTCATATGTGACAGCCAGAGCTTTACGGGAATTGTCAGAACAACGGCTGTAAACAATACTGCATCAAAACGTACCTGAACCGGATGAAGAATACGGTCAAGACTGGCATTGAAGAGCTCAAAAGCCGCAATGAAGATCATTGCAGCGATTGCAAGACTGACGATATACTCCATTCTTCCGTGGCCGAAAGGGTGTTTTTCATCCGCCGGTTTGGCGGCAGCTTTATATCCGAATAAGGCAATCAGACCCGAGAAACAGTCTGAGAGGTTATTAAACGAATCGGAAAGCACAGAGATCGACTGCATTAACATGCCTGCCGTCAGCTTCATGAGAAACAGCAGTATATTGCATATAATGCCGGCAGTACTGGTAAGAACGCCGTAGGAAAAACGGGTCTTCTCATTCTGTATATCATCAGGATTTATCACAAATTTTCTTACCAGCCACTCTGTCATCATTTACCTTCTTCAAAGTATTCTATCGCATTCACTGCCTTTCTTCCATTAATTTGCGGGCATGCCGCGGCAGATACTGCTTTTCATAACTCCGGCATACCTGAACCGGCAGAAAGATCAGTCCGAGAAGAACAGCAGTATCGGCATAATTGACAAGAGAAGAAGGAATCACCATGGCAAGCAGCCAGAACAGAAGTCCGGCAGCTGTCAGAACTTTGACCGTTGACTGCAGCTCTCTTCTGTCACAGGTCATAAACAGGAAAGCAGACGCCGTATTGCAGAGAACAAGAATTCCGGTCTCCGGCATTACTTCTGTCAGTGAAGTCATCCGGGCAATCGTAAGCTGAATCACCGAAGCCGCAAGGATCAGGGGAAACTGTCTGAGAATACTTCCCTCTTTCTGACAGCTGACAGCTGTAAGCATAGCAGCTCCTGCCGAAAGAACCGCTGCCAAATGATATTTCTGCAGAGCGAAGGCAAATGCCATGATCAGCATTCCTTCACCGATTCTGAATTTATCCTTTACACTCATATCAACCACCTCACAGCTATCAGTTTAGTCAGGTTCCGGTTGAAGTATGTTCCTAAATAGGTACAATTAAATTATGAGAGTCGCAAATTCAATTGAAGTTCCGGCAGCGGTGCTGAATATCCTTCTCAATGAGACAGACAGCGGTCATCTGCTTTCCGCTTCCGATATCGGTGTACGTCTGCAGGAGCTGGAAATCCCCTGCAGCAGAAAGACAATCTACCGCGCGGTGGAAGTACTGAATACATATGGTTTTGATGTCCGCTATGAGATATCGGGTAAAGAGAAGGGATACCGGATCGAGCATCTTCTTTCCCCTGCCGAAGCGTGGGTTCTGATGAACGCGGTGAATGAATCGCCTTCCCTTTCCGCGAAAGAGTCTGAAAATCTGCTCAGAAAACTGTCGCAGATCCTCAGCGGACATGACCGCAGAAGCATATCCGTTCCCCCGCCTTCAGCCGTAAAGACTGACAATGACCATGTGACGGAAATGATCGGCATTCTTCTTGAAGCGATCAGGGATGTGAAGCCGGTGGAATTTGTCTATTACGACATTACGGTGACCAGACAGAAAAAATACCGCCGCTCGCACAGCAGATATCATCTGATCCCGTATATGATTGTCTCTTCCGGCGGACGCTTCTACTGTGTCTTCTACTCGGAAAAGCACAAAGCTTTTGCGAATTACCGCCTCGACAAGATGGAAGACATCACCGTCATTGACGAACCGGCACAGTCTGTTCCGTTTGATCCCCAGGCGCACATCCGTTCTTCGTTTCAGATGTACCGGGGAGACGCGCAGACAGTAACCGCCGAATTCGATATTTCCCTGACAAATGTCGTATTCGATCAGTTCGGCAGTGATATCATTATCACAAACGTATCCGGCGGTACATTTACCGCCGCAATCAGAACTTCCCTTTCCCCGACACTGACCGGATGGCTGCTGCAGTTCTATGACCGTGTCACGGTACTGCATCCTGCCTCCCTCAAAGAGGAACTCTGTCATATCGCGGAAACACTTCTGCTGAAATATAGTCATGTAAAGGAAGGTGAAAACAATGGAGGACAAAATTCAGAAACTGCAGGAGATCATTGACAACGCAAAACACATCGTATTCTTTACCGGCGCCGGCGTATCCACCGACAGCGGCATTCCCGACTTCCGCAGTCAGGACGGACTGTATTCCATGAAATACAAATATCCGCCCGAGACGATCATCAGCCATACATTCTTCGAAGCAAATACGGAAGAGTTCTACAAGTTTTACAAGGATAAGATGCTGATGCTGGATGTTGAACCGAACTATACCCACAAATTCATGGCCGAACTCGAGAAAAAAGGAAAATCTCTCGGTGTCGTCACCCAGAATATCGACGGTCTGCACCAGAAGGCAGGTTCCAAAAGAGTATACGAGCTGCACGGTTCGGTATTGAGAAACTACTGCACAAGATGCGGCAAGTTCTTCTCCGCCGAATATGTCCGTGATGCGGACGGTGTACCGTACTGTGATCACTGCGGCAGTCTCATTAAGCCGGATGTTGTCCTCTATGAAGAAGGCCTCAGCACCCCTGTCATCAACGGCGCTGTTGCGGCAATTCAGAGTGCTGATGTTCTGATTGTTCTCGGCACATCACTTGTCGTTTATCCGGCTGCCGGACTGATCCGCTATTTTGCGGGCAAATCCCTTGTTCTGATCAACCGCTCCGTTACTCCCTATGATTCCGAAGCAGACCTGCTGATCCAGGACAGTTTTGCCAACGTACTGCCGAAGATTAAAATCTGACCATTAAAAAGAGCAGTCTGATTGACTGCTCTTCATTTCTTCTGTCTAATGAAGCACACCTTTGATCCATATCTCAAGACCGATACCGATCAGGATTAGACCGCCCATAATAGAAGCCTTTCCCGCAAGTTTCGTTCCGAACTTCCGGCCGATATACAGACCGCCCATACAGAGAATATAGGTAACTGCCGCGATAATCAAAGATGCGAGAAAAGCCATCGGCAGCCGGTAATCCGCGATGGTAAAGCCGACCGACAGAGCGTCTATTGAAGTCGCAATACCCTGCATCAGCAGCGTTCCGCCGCCCACTTTGTTTTCGGTGTTTTCCTCTTTCGAAAGACCTTCCCGGATCATGCCGTAACCGATCCTGCCGAGCAAACCGAGCGCAATCCAGGGAATCAGAACATGAAACATCGAGAAGTATTCAACAATTGTATGAACTGCCAGCCATCCGGCCATCGGCATCAGAAACTGAAAAAAAGCAAAAGTACCGGCTATCAGCATCATTCTTCCATGCTTCATATCCGGTTCATTCAGTCCGTTTGCCAAAGATACCGAAAAAGCATCCATTGCCAGTCCGGCACCCAGAACAATACTGTTTACAATAAACAACAGATCAGGATTCATAAATACTACGTCATTTTGAATGACTCAAAGACAGTTAGTCAATATTAACCTGCAGCCATTCAAAAAAGACAGTTTCCTGTCTTTTCCTTCTATCATCCCTTCTGCTTTGCGACTTCGTTTTCGAAGTATTCCTTCGATTCCTCGTATGTCATACCCTTAGCCACGGCAATCTCTTCATAGAGGTATCTTTCCGCCTTCTGCAGATATTCATCATCAACAGAAGCAATCTTCTTATTCTGTTCCAGTCTTGCCCGGTTTCTTCCGTAGGATGTCTTGATAATCCGGATCAGATCGGAAATGTCATCGCCTTTCAGCAGTGCCGCATACTGACTCTTCATATTCGCCGGTTTATTGATTAATGTTTCAATATCCGGTGCTTCCTGAATCAATTTGTTAATCTCCTCTTCTGTGATCAGGTCTCGCAGATGTCCCCCTTTATTCGCTACCGGAACCTGCATCTTCACGGAACCGTCCTGCTGGCGGTACGGAACCAGAATATAGCACTGTTCTCCGGTAAAATCACTGCGGTGTTTGCCAACCACTTTGCATACGTCTCTTTTGTAAACTACGATATCATTTATCTTATACACGCAAACACCTCTCTTTCCTCTATATTTTAGCATTTTTCCGGCCGTTTTCTAACCCCTGTTTCTGTTGTCAGAGACTTGCACGAATGATTCGGCAACGCACAAAAAAGATTCATATAGTATACTGAATGCGGAGAAAATACATGAAAAACTACACTGTCGTATGCCGTCCGGATCCCGAATCCGAGGCGATGAAGAAAAAAATGACTGAAGAATTAAACGCTGCGGGATATGTGGAAAATGATGAGAAACCGGATACTGTCTTTGTTATCGGCGGAGACGGAACGTTCATCTATGCCGTACACTATGTCACCAGAAAACTGGGAATCGGTCTGAATGACGTGAAATTCTACGGTATTCATACCGGAACGCTCGGCTTCTATACCGACTTCCGGAGTGATGATTACCGCGAATTCATCGACTCATTCCTTCAGGGAAAATGCTATGATGTTTCCTTTCCTCTGCTTCAGGTTGTATTCAATGAACAGAAACATCATGCGATCAATGAAATCAGAATCGAGAATCCTGCCCGGACGCAGAAGATTGATGTCTATATCAACGGTGAGAAATTCGAGAGATTTCAGGGAACCGGAATGTGTTTATGCACACAGCTCGGCAGTACGGCCTATAACCGTTCTCTTGGCGGAGCAGTCATTCAGGAAGGTCTGGATTTCCTTGAACTGACAGAGGTTGCGGGAATCCATCACATTAAATCCCGCTCACTGAATTCACCGATTATCCTGAAAGGCGACACAATCGTGGAGTTCCGCTCCGAATCATTCAGGAATGCCGTTCTCGGCTGTGATTCCGATATCTATCCTCTTGATGATGTTCACTCCATCGTTGTCCGGATTGCCCTTTCCACCAGAGTTCATACCCTGCGGGCAAAGGAAGTGTCCTACTTTGACAGACTGAAGAGCCTGTTCTGAAAACTGTATTGAAAAGAGAGAATCTCATTCCGGGATTCTCTCCTTTTGACTATTTGACTTTCAGCAGCTGTTCCTTCAGCGTGGCAATGTCCTCTTCGAGAACTTCATCCGGAAGCGGATATCCGCCTGCTTCCCTGTACCGTATGGCATGACGGAGTTTTTCCATCCGCCATCCCGGTATAATCTTACCCGGATGGTATGCGTCATCCGATTCAATATTCCGGTTGACCGTATCCGTATACCACTTAAGGTTATTCTGATACAGCTCTGCATCCCGGTGTTCATTCACTTTATTCAGAAGTTCTTCTCTTCCTTCCGTGATCCCCTGCTCTCTCAGTATCCTCGCTTTCAGGCACAGCGCGAGATCCGTATGCCCCCAAAGATCATAATTTCCCGTAAATTCAAGAGGGAGCAGGATGTCACAGACATCCATTGCTTCTTTTTCATAACCGTAAACATACAGCCATACCGCAAGTATACTTACGTTTGCCAGGTCTCCCTTGGATTTAAAGCTGCATTTCTTCAGGATCTTCTTACAGAGACTCTGTACCTGTTTCCTGTTTACCGTTTCCTGTATATGCTGAATCAGTTCTTCCATATGATTTTTCCTTTCTTTACCAGAGCTTCAGTCTCTTTTCCGGCGCTGTATACATCGGATCACCTTCATTGATGTCATAGAGCTCATACAGCATATCCGTGGAGCTGTAAGGTGCGTTGATGCGGGAAGCTCCGAGCGGGTGATTATTCGGAAACAATCTCAGTTATTTCTTCCCCGGATTCCGTTTCCTGAACAGTTTCTTCCGGCTGCTCAGTGTTTTCCGTCACTTCCTCAGCTGTTTCGGAAATCTCCGGTTTTTCCTCAGCCGAAACACCGTATAACTCCGCTCATTCCCACGATCAGAAAGACGCTCAGAACAAGTGTGAAAATATTTCTGAATATTCTTTTCATATCAGTCATAGGATGTACCCCCTTCAGGCCTGAATACCTGATTTTATTAACTATACCAAAGATTCGAATACACATAAATCAGTACCTTTGAAAAACTTCCCTGAAGCGATCGAGTAGGAGGAACTAAGTAAAGGTTCCTCCTTTACTTAGTTCCGACCTCTCACACCACCGTACGTACCGTTCGGTATACGGCGG
>CACXDM010000103.1 GCA_902766435.1 uncultured Erysipelotrichaceae bacterium
AATAAACTGTATAACGCAGCATGGCGGGCTCAGTTCATGTCGGGAATCATGCAGCCGATTACGAGTCTGATCGGTAATATCGGTTATGTCGGATGCTGTGTACTGGGCGGCTATCTTGTCATTCATGAGGGCCTTGCGATCGGTGATATTCAGGCATTCATCCAGTATGTCAGAAACTTCAACCAGCCGATTACACAGACTGCTCAGATTATGAATGTCCTGCAGGCTACCGCAGCAGCGGCAGAGCGTGTCTTCGAATTCCTCGAAGAACCGGAAGAGACCCCGGATACGGACAATCCCGTCAATATCAGGGATGAAAACGGAGATATCCGGATCAAGGGAAACGTTACTTTTGAAGATGTTGTCTTCGGCTATAATCCCGATCAGATTGTCATCCATGACTTCAATGCCTATATCGCAAGAGGTTCCCAGGTTGCGATCGTAGGGCCGACCGGCGCGGGAAAGACGACAATCGTGAAGCTCCTGATGCGTTTCTATGACCTCAACAGCGGAAAGATCTATATCGACGGCAAGGACATCACGACGCTGCGGCGGTCGGATCTCAGAGACTGTTTCGGTATGGTACTGCAGGACGCATGGCTTCATACCGGAACCATTATGGACAATATCCGCTACGGCAGACCGGATGCGACGGATGAGGAGGTTCAGGATGCGGCAGACAGGGCATTTGTGGATCACTTTATCAGAACTCTGGAGAACGGCTATCAGACAGAGATCAATGAGGAATCCACGAATATCTCACAGGGACAGAAACAGCTTCTGACCATTGCAAGAGCGTTCCTCTCTGATCCGAAGATTCTGATTCTTGATGAAGCGACTTCTTCGGTTGATACAAGAACAGAGATACTGATTCAGAAGGGAATGGAGAATCTGATGAAGGGAAGGACATCCTTCGTCATCGCCCACCGGCTTTCCACAATCCGCAACGCGGATATGATTCTGGTTATGGACCATGGTGATATTGTGGAGATCGGCAAACACGAAGAACTCCTCGAAAGAGGCGGGTTCTACGCTAAATTGTATAACTCGCAGTTTGAACACAGTGAGGCATAGTCAGTCAGCCGCCATGTCAGAAATGATGTGGCGGTTTTGTGACATTATATGGAATGTGTATGAATTGTGAAATTGCAAATTTATATTTGGCAATCTAGAATAGAATTGGATTATCTTCAGAATATGTTACGGATCAGCCATTAATCGGACACAATTCGGGAGAATGCAGGTTTTTTTTATCCCCTGAGAAGTCGGATCAATGAGCTGGGAAGTCAGTTTTGAAGGATAATCGCCACGTCGGATGGAGGATAGTATTATGAGTAAGCATGGCCGTTTTTTTAAATCATTCTCCGCGCTGCTCGTATCACTTTGTCTGGTAGTTCCAAACAATGTGATAACTTTTGCGGATGATGAAGGCACTTCCGAACCGTCAGATGAGATACAGGAAACTGTATCAGAAGATGAGGTGGGGGAAGATTATCAGGAGGCAGAGCCAGCGGAGGAAGAACCAGCTGAAGAGCTGACTGAAGAAACTGAAGAAGAGGTTATTTCTGAAGTGGTGGAAGAACCGGCAGAAGAGGAAGAACCTGTTTATGCCGGGCCGGAAGAAACGGCTGAGAAGGAATATGAAAGTACTCCTGAGACGCCGGCCGAACAGGAAGAACCGGCTGAAGCACCGGAAGAAGAAACGGTAGAGGAAGAACCTTCCCTGCCTGTTCCGGTAGAGCGGGTATATACCTATAACGGTAACGATATTCAGGTTACAGCCACACTGCAGGACGCAGCTGCTGTTCCTGATGATGCGAAACTGGTGGTAACGCCCGTTGTCAGTCATGATTCTGTTTATGATTATGATGCATATATGGATGCGCTGAACAAAGCCAATCCCGATAAGGAGTATACGGAAGAGAATACTCTGCTTTATGACATTGCCTTCATGTGGGAGGAAAAGGATGAAAGCGGAGAACCTACCGGCAGAACGGTTGAATATGAACCGGAAGAGGGAAAGGTAACTCTGAGCATCAGTTTTAAGCGTGATCAGATCTCTGAGGTACTCGGAGCTGAAAACGCGTCTGATGTCGAAGTGCTGCACCTGCCGCTGACGGATTCCGTCAAAGAGAATATTGATGCGACAAAGGAAGCTGGAAGCCTTTCCGCATCTGATATCAGGGTTGAAAACGTCACTTCCAAGGATGTAAGTGTAGAAAATAATGCTGTGTCTTTTGATACGGACAGTCTTTCACTGTTCGCCTTTTCCGTTGATTTCCACTATAACGGAAAGGATTACAG
>CACXDM010000104.1 GCA_902766435.1 uncultured Erysipelotrichaceae bacterium
CTCAAAAAGACGCGGTCTTCCCGGAACACCGAATGACTTCAGCGCAGGCGATACGGCAAGGCAGATCGTTTTGTTCGTCCTTGACTGATCAGCCACAACAAGACAGGTATTCAGAGGATCCAGACCGCGTTCAACACACTCCACGGATGCATAGAATGATTTAAGATCGATTGCGATAATCGTACGGTTCTTCTGATGGGACATATCTGTTTCTCTTTAACGGATCTCCATTCCCTGAAGGATTTCATTGTAATCCGCAAGTGAGGAATATTCGGCATCTGTATTTTCGCTGTAGACAAGAATGGTCATGCCGTTTCCGTCAGGTTTGCGTACCAGATCGGCAGTAAACAGTTTTTCCTGACCGTCTTCCACGGCAGTAAAGACAAAGCGGCTGACATGCATTTCTTTCAGGATGTATCTGTATTCATGCCTGAGATCAAAGTCCTCATATCCCGCATCTTTGATCATGCCTTCAAATGTATCCTTCGCAACGGAAAAGAAACCGATGCGTGATACATAGTTCCGCTCAAACCAGTGCAGCTGCGCCGTACTGTCTGGACGGAAATACGGATCGGCATTTGACCATGTATCGGGAATATAGACACGGTAGATGCCGAAATATTCATAGTAGTTTGTTTCGGTGTTGTAGTCATGACGCATTGTCTTGTTTTCCAGTTCATTCTGCAGATCCATTTCGGTGTTCAGAACGACATTGGCAAATGTCAGGTTTGTATCAACGGTATCGCTGTCTCTGCCCTGCATCCGGGGCACAACAATAAACAGGCAGATACATACAATGAGCAGTGCGGTGATGACACTGAGTATTCGTTTTAATGTTCTGTTTCCTTTTTTCATACTCTTATTCTACAACATCGTGCCGATGATTTTCTGAATGATGTTTCTGCCTTCCCTGTGATCACTGCCGCTTTTGGCAATTGTTGTCTTATACCGGGAATCACCATAGTAGGTCAGACGGTAGTGTTTTCCCTCCTCCGTAATCGTAAAACCGAGTTCCAGCAATTGCTGGCGGAGAGGTGAAGTGAGACTCTTATAGTCTTTCAGACACCGCTTCAGTATTTCCGTCTTTTCTTCGATCGTTCCGTCAGAGGGATTGTTGTTGAGAAGATCTTCAATGACATCGGCCCTTCTTGTATGCGGCACCAGACTCTTCTGCTGTATCTTCAGACAATCCAGAACAATCTCCCTGACTTCATTGTGATACAAATCTTCTTCACTGCCGGAATAGAGAACGGGAATCGAATCATAGCTTCTCATCTTTGCCCGCAGTCCCTGATTTTCCATTGCCAGCGCTTCATTTTCCTTTGTCAGCTCTTCAATCTTCTTTTTCAGTTTCTCAATATCCCTGTCAAAAAGACCGTAGACTTCATTCACTTCGTTTTCCGCTTCCTCTCTGGCATGAACTGCCGCAATGCTTTCCTCCGTACGCAGATTAAGCTCTTCTCTTAACAAAGCGTGACTGACACCGCTCCATGTATACAGCGGATCAATCATCTGCGAGCTGCAGTACTCAATGACCGTACGGACTGTCTTCTCAAGCAGTGCCTTTTCACTTCCCTCAAATGTTCCGGGAAACAGTCTGCGGGAAGGAATCTGCTTATTTGGATAGTAGATACCCACAGCACCATAGTATTCATTTCTGCCGCAGGAGAGTCTTTGAAGATTGTTGTTGGACCAGACATTCTTCTGTACCAGAACATGAGCGGCCCCTTTCAGTCTTGAAGCCAGCAGCAGTGTATCCAGAGGATCCTCATCATAGTATGTCTTGGATACAAACACTACCGGAAGCGCATACTGTTTTCTTCCGTTAATTACATTGACGATCTTATCCAGACTGTTTTCATCCAGGATGACAGGTTCACGGGAAACGGGAAGATCCAGATCATCCTTCAGGTATCCGTGTTCAATCAGCAGTGTAATAAAATGCGGCGTGGAGAAAACAGGACTGACCTGCAGGGCTTCCTCCAGATAGCTTCTTTCCAGTCTGACCGACATCTTTCCTTCTCTGTGGTTCACAACATAGTCGGTATCCCATACAGTACCGTTTTCCTCAGTTTTCCGGTAACGGACAGCAGTAATATCACCATATGTTTCTGCATTCAGAGAAACCGTACCCGTACCGCAGGAAAAAGGCATCTCCCCGTTCCATTTAAGACCGGGAATGATGTTTTCCTGATAATCACTCGTCCGGTTCCATTCAGTAACCAGTTCCATTAATGCTTCACGGGTAAGTTTCTCATTGATATCCAGTATGGTTGAAAACAGCAGCATATCCCCATCCTCCTTTGTCCATCTATTATTTTATTGTAAAGAAGATGATTCCCGGAAAAAAACCGCATCTTTCCGAAGAAAGACACGGTTTCTGCACTTAATTCACGTCACTGTAATCCGGAACCAATCAGAGAATCGCCGCCACAGCAGACGCATCACGGATCGAACTCATGATCGTACCGGGCTGTTTTGCATCACCGATCAGCCATACCTGCTTTGCCGTAACGGAATCGATCTTACGGTACAGAGTGTCATCGGAGACATAGCCGATGGATACAACCGCCGTATCACAAGGCAGTTCTGCTGTCTCTCCGTCCTTTTCATAAATGACAGCTCCTGCTTTGATTTCCTTTACAGCAGCTCCGGTATATACCGGTATCTTTTTATAGATCAGCAGTTCCAGTAACATATCCCTGTTGGGCTGGGCAATCGGTTCTGCGGTTGCCGCAATCAGACTGTCCTTTGCCTCAACAACAGATACATCATATCCCTGTTCCTTCAGCCAGAGTGCTGTTTCAACTCCGACCTGTCCGCCGCCGATCATGACAACCTTGCCGGATGCCTTTTTGACACCGGTCAGAACATCAGCTGCCGATACCGTCAGTTCACCGCCGGGTACAGGCAGTTTCCTCGGTGTGGAGCCTGTGGATACGACAATACTGTCACAGTCGAGATTCTTAATGAAGTCTTCATCAACCGGTGTATTCAGCTTTACGGTTACACCGAGATCTTCAAGCTGCTTTTTGTACCAGTCAAGAAGCACTCTGTCGTTCTTTTTGAAATCAGGAACTTCACCCGGAATCATCAGACCGCCGAGGTGATCTTCTTTTTCATAGATCGTTACATTGTGACCGCGGATGGCTGCGACTCTTGCGGCCTCCATACCGGCAACACCGCCTCCGATCACGGCAATCTTCTTCGGATCACTTACCTTTGCGTACTTGGTATCCTGCAGTCTTTCAGCGAATACATCAGGATTGACCGCGCAGGCCATAGGCATACCGCCGAGCACTCTCGCAAGACATCCGTTATTGCAGTAGAGGCACGGACGGATCTTGTAGAGCTCTCCTGTCTTTACCTTGATGGGCCATGAAGGATCTGCCACAAACTGACGTCCCATGCCGAGGGCATCGATCTTTCCTTCTTCGATTGCCTTTTCTGCCATGACGGGATCACTCAGCTTACCCGGAACGATAACAGGAATATCCAGTACTTCCGCCAGTCTGGAAGCTTCTTCGATATAACAGCCATCCGGCATATACATCGGCGGATACAGCCAGTAGATACTGTCATAGGAGCCGGTGCCGAATACAACGCCGTCATATCCTGCTTCTTCGAGTTTCTTTGCGATGATCAGGGATTCTTCCATGTCACGGCCATATTCGGTGTATTCTTCACCCGGCAGATGACCGACACGTTCAGCCTTCATATGGGACTTTGTGCCGATTCTTGTCGTAACGGGGAAATCGGGGCCGCATGCCTTACGGATGCCTTCAATGATCTTTGTCATGACACGGATCCTGCCGTCAATGTCACCGCCGAATTCATCGGTACGCTGATTGAAGGCTTCAATTGCGAACTGGTCACCGAGATAGCCTCCCTTGACACCGTTGATGTTTACGCCGTCACATCCGGCTGCCTGGGAAAGAGCGGTCAGACTGACTACGGCATCGATCAGTTTGTATACTTCTTCGGTTGTCAGTTCCCGGCACATGACATCAGGATTATAGCGGTCTTTTACCGGGGATGGAGCGATGGGCTGTGTTTCGTAATACTCAGGTACTGCCGTACGTCCTGATCCGAGCTGGATCTGGAAGAACAGCTTACAGCCGTAGCGGTGTACGGATTCAACAAGTTTCCTTGTCTGAAAGAGGAATGTGTTCGGTGCAGCACCGGGTGACTTGGCAAAGTCCGTGATTTCCAGACCGTCATCCGGGAAACTTGCGCCGACGATGATGAGACCGGCGCCGCCCTTGGCACGTTCTTCGTAGTATGCAATGGTTTCATCGGTCAGATTCTTGTCTGCGTCCAGTCTGCCGTTCGGCAGCATCGGAGCCATTACAATACGGTTCTTGATCTCTAAATTATTGATCCTGAACGGCGAAAAAAGCTTTGGAAAACGATTTTCGGGCATAATGATATTTCCTCCTTTTTCTTTACTTATATTGTTTCATGTGAAGTTTGTCCGTTCAAGTGTATGGATGATGAAAAAGGTATGGAAATCACCAGCCGGTATCATCAGACATAATCAGGGCATCATTCAGCAGCTAATCTGAATTCAGACTTAAGATCAGTCATTATCTCTGCTGATTTCCATATTTTTTACGACTATAATAAAATCAGATTTCAGATTAGTCGAAAGGAATTCCAAATGTCATATATTGAAAGAGGGATTACTCCCGTCCTGAAAAAGCGTGTCACTGCCAGCAAATGTCTTCAGCTGACCGGGGTCAGGCAGGTCGCTTCCGATTGAATATATATGATTTATTGTTCACTCAAAGGAGAAGAGTGATGGAATTCAGAATAATCAGTGAAATATCTCTCTGCCGACTGCACGGCACACTGCCCGCAGACTCCGGCTATACCGGACGCAGTGAAGGAAATGGCTGAAATGATGAAAGGAATGAACCGATTATGAGAAAGATACTTCTCGCTGCCTGCTTTGCCAACCCAAGCGGCAATACAATGAAACTGACAGACGCTTTCATGGAAGGCGCACTCGCTGCAGGACATGAAGTCAGGAAAGTATACCTCGGAAACGATATTCACGGATGCCGGGGATGCGGTGCCTGTCAGGTAAGTGACCGGGGATGCGTCATTCATGATGTCATGGATGAAGTATATCCCCTGTATTATTGGTGCGATACAATCGTCATTGCCTCTCCCCTGTTTTTCTGGTCCGTCTCAGGTCAGACCAAGAGTTTTCTGGACCGTCTGTACGCTGTCGGCAGGGATGACCGCTATGAAACAAGGGAAATGGCCCTGCTGATGACAGCGGGAGACGATCATCCTGACACATTCCGCCATGCGGAAAACTTCTTCGATGCCATTGCGGCAGTGCACGGAAACAGGAAGCTCGGCACCTGTTTCGCCGGAGGATGTGAAGGTGATCCCGGGCATCACGAGATTAAAGAGGAATATCTGCAGAAAGCACGTTCTTTCGCCCAGAGTCTCTGACAAAACTTTTATTCCAAATAAATGCCTCTGATTATCCGCAGAAACAGAGGCATTTATTATTTTCTGACGATAGTCAATACAAAAAAACGGTATCCGGGATGAGAACAGAAAAAATGCCTGTTTTCAGGCATTCAGATCAGAAATAAGAGACCGAGAAACATGAACGCTCCCGCCCAGTTTCCCGCTCCCGGCACATGCATCGGAAGCAGTATCACCATAAACAGCGTGATATTGAAGATACATCCCCATAGGGGAAGAGATGTCACACCTGTCACGACAGCCAAAAACAGTGTTACACCGAAGATCAGAAAACCGAGATAGCAGACAATCATTGTCAGTGATGTCTTTTTAAACAGTTCCAGAATGATCTCTCTTGCCTCCTCTGTTCTGTTCATCCGGATATACAGCCATTCGGGTATGCCGCAGAGAATATGATGGGAAATCCCGAAGATATAGATCATGACAATGGAGACCAGAATGATTCCGGCATGTACTGCCGAATACTGACTCATCCAGGCATATATTCCGAAGTAGCCGAAAACCGACAATGACATCGAAATACATCCGAGCAGAATTGACCATATGGAATAACTTAACGGGGCATCCCTGAATATCTCAGACAGCTTTTCATTATCCTTCATCGCAGCGAAGGAGAATCTGCCGTTGGGCAGAAAGATCAGCAGGCAGTCACAGATCCCGCAGAGAATATGTCCCGCAATACCCAGCAGAAACAATATCTGATACTGACTCACGAAAAATGCCTCCAGCGTGCAATGGCAGTGCTTAACTTCTCATCAATATCTTTTCTTGTCTGCAGGCATTCCTTCGGATAATCCCTTCCGGCCTTGAAGAACAGGCCGACAAACAGTCCTGAAGCTATAGGAAGGATCTTCTTCAGCATAGACTGAGGAAAGACAAAATGTGTTCCATGTTCATACAGCAGAGGCTGAAACTGACATTCATGAGGTTTTCCGGCAAGACGCTTTTCCATCCTGCGGATATACCTGCATGTATCCCAAAGCGAATCATCTTCCGCGCCGATACATAATACCGTGCCGCGGATCTTTTCAACTTTGATGAATTCCTCTTCCTGCAGCGGATGACGACGCTCTGATTCATCGAACATATCCCGTGAAGCGGCCATGTCTTTTCTTCTTTTGGATTCCTCACTGATCTTCTGCCAGTATTCAGGATGTCTGTATGCATAAGGAAGATAGGGAATCGTCTTCCCCTGCCAGGAAAGAACTGCTTCATCGTTGCCGGGCCTTTCCCGCATGCCGTCCAGATTATCGCGGATAAATCCTTCCATGACAAAGTCAGCCGGAGACATCGCAATCGTTAACGTGATATCGGGATAATATGACGCTGCAGTCAAAGCAATCACACCTGTCGTTGAGGCTCCTGCGATACCGATCTTCCGGCAGTTCTGCTTATGCATGAAATCAATGACTTTGCCGAATGTCTCGAGGGGATAGCTGTGATACCCGTAGTCCTTTACTCCGGCAGAAAGCGCAAAGGCATGACACCCTCTTTCATGAACCCATTTCACGCCCGCCTTTACCATATGATCATCCGAGCTGTCACCCAGCATCAGGATTAATCCGCAGTCCGTATTCTCTTCATTCGGATACCAGACACCGTAAAAGCCGTCCTTCTCCGGTTCAAAATAACGCATTTTCATTCTTCATCACCTGTTTCCTTCATGAATTTTCTGATTTCTTCAGCCATCATCTCCGGATGGGATATGATCTCCCCATGACCGAAACTGTCAAACCTTCTGATATAAAGAGCAGGAAACGCCCTGGTCAGCTTCATGAGAGCAGTTCTCATATTCGGTTCCTCACTGCCGTACCATACTGCCGCTTTCGCATTGTAATCCGGTTCAAATGAATCAATGTCACGATACAGTTTCAGCGCCTCTTTCATACAGTTCTGCAGAGAGACAAGGGAAATGTTATCCGGTACATTTTCAAACTGTTTCAGGAGTGCCTGTGAATCCCCTCTTGTATACATACGTAACAGAAAAGGAAGTTTATCCGCATTTTTACTCTTTCCGCACAGCCGGTACTGATTGACAGGAATGACTCTCATCAGCAGTCCGTTCAGTATGCCGAGATCCATATACTGCGGTCCGCTCATGATCAGGGATCCGACATGAACATTCTGCCTGTGATACAGCACAGCGGCTGCAGCGCTGCCGAACGATTCACCGAACACGAGATCAATACCTCCTCCAAGTTCATCACGGATATATCCTTCCAGTTTTTCCGCCATGGCAGATGAATCTGTATATGTTGTTTCCCCGGTACCGTCAAAGCCATCCTGGCTGACTGCAGTCACATGATAAGAATCCGCCAGAAAAGGAATTACCCCCTTGAACTGTTTCCAGCACATCATGTTTCCGGGAATAAACATGATCTTCTTCTGATTCTTTATTCCGAATTCACGTACTTCCATATACTTTATACTTCACGCGGATACTGTTTCTGCTTTGCCAGAAGAACAGTACGTGCCTTCTCCTCCGTATCATCTGATTCATCATACCCGTCATACGGGGCATCGGGATCATGTGGTTTCTGTTTCCTGAGGGAATTGCATACTTCATCAATATGGGCAAAAGCAAAGTCAAGATCATCCGTCCATCCCGTATGGCCGGTAATGATCTTCGGCCTCACTCCCTTATTCCTCAGGATTTCCTCCAGCTTTTTCAGGGAACGCTTTGAAAGATCATTATCCTCTGCCAGAGAGTTGATGAAACTGTATCCGCCGTCTGCTCCGAGCCAGAGCGTATCTCCCGTAAACAGGTATGCATCATCAATCAGATAGACCATATGTCCCCATGTATGTCCGGGAACCTGAATACAGTCGATTTTGATGTCATTAATCATCAGTCTCTGACCGTCATACAGCAGTTCCTTTTCATTATCCGTCTGTACCATGGGAAGCTTATACAGACCGAAGATCCCCTTACGGCGGACTTCTCCCGTCATATACCGGTTCTCTGTTTCACTCAGATACAGTTTTGCATTCCGGAACAGACCGTCACTGTCTCTCTCAACCGCGCCGACATGATCGGTGTCCTGATGGGTAATCAGGATATGCCGTATCTCTGAGGGATCAATATCAATCCATCCCATCTTTTCCGCCAGACGTTCATAGTTGTATCCGGCATCGATCATGATTGTCGTGCCGTTTTTTGTATAGAAGAATATATTCGCAATCCATTCCCGCACACAGCTGACATATTCGTCGATTCTTCCCGTATTCAGCGGCTTGAATATCTCTTTTCCGCGGTAGCCGAAACTCATTACTATCTTCTGAAACTGCGACGCCTGTTTTGACATGATCTTATCTTCCTTTCTGCTGTAATTCCTGTTGTCTTCCATTAAAGTTATACAACGCTAACATGATGAAAACAAGAAACCGGACAATGCTTCCGCCACGGTAAATACCACCTGGATTCTTGCATTCCGCTCTGTTATCACCCATAATAAAATCAGAACAGGCACAGCCCGGGGTATTCAATCATGTTAAAAAAGAATAATGTACGCTTCCTGCTTCGTCTGCTGGCCGCTTTTGCCGTCTGTATTCTGACGGTTTATCCGGCTGCTGCGCACGCGGAAGATAATGAAGAATATACAGAACATACATTTAAACCGTTTACCAGTGAGATCCTCTCCTTCTACGGAAGCAGCGTTTCCGATACGGTAACCATTACTTACGGTTTCCCTTCCTCCTGGAAGACGAAGAAGGAAGACGGGGAAACAAGGATCTATCCGAACAAGAAGGATGAACAGGAATATATACTCATCTCTGTTCTGCCCGTCGCCGAATACGAGGATCCGAGTCAGACAGAAAACGTTGAAAAAGCGATTCAGCATCTGACAAAAGACGCGCCGGCAGTCGAAAAGTATACGATCTCCAATACCGTAACAGAACGGTATACCGCAGGTGATGTTCCGTTCGCAAAGGTCAGTTATGACAGAACACACACCGACACCGGCAAAGCGGTCAAGCTGCATCATATTTTCTATGCCGTCCCGGTCAGTGATTTCTATACACTGCTTGTGGAAATCGTTCTGCCGGAAGGAAACGAACAGAAGTATACGGAATCGGAGGAAGCGGTTCTTCTCACTGCCGCCGCCAACAACGAATATGTATTTGCGGGTTATCTTTCCAAATTCCCCAACGCGCAGATGCCGCAGTTTGAACTGGGAACCACTGCCGCAAAGACAGCCGCCGAAACACCGGCGCCGGAAAAGAACGAACCTGCAGTCACTTATGTTCTTAACATTAAATCAAAGAAGTTTCATAAACCGACCTGTTCCAGTGTCGATGACATGAGTCCCAAGAACAGACAGGATTCCACCCTGACAAGGGATGAGATTATTGATATGGGATACGATCCCTGCAAACGCTGCAATCCCTGAAACATCAATATAAAAACAACAGAATCGTACGGAAGGACACCACGTTCTTCCGTTTTCTTTTCTGTTGTTTCAATTCATTATTCGGTAAATGTAATTGTCACATCACCATGACCGAGCAGGTCAGTCATCTCCTGCCGGGAAAGATCCACGTGACCGAGTCTGGTATATGCCCAGGAGTTGGAACCGTAGAAGACAACAATCTGGTTCCCGGAATACAGGACGATATCCCCTGCCTCCGTTGTTGTCTGTACGTCATTTCTTGCAATACTCTTACCGAGCGGGCCAACCTGTTCAAAACCGCCGTACATGGACATCTGCACCGTTACCGGCAGCATTCCCTTCAGCTCTTCAACGGAGGCATTGTCCTCCCATGTGACGGGTACTTCCGTCTCACCAATCAGCATTCTCATTACAGTCTCCTTTGTCTCAATCATTTCATCCAATACTTCACGCAGTGAGGAAAGCCCTTCTGTTTCATATCTTTCCCCTGCTTCATTTACCCAGGTCTGATTTTCAAATTCAAGACGGTATTCCGATCCGTCCGGAAATGTAAATGTCAGAAGATCCGTATAATCCTCTGTTTCCGTATCCGTCTTTGAACCGGGTTTCACTTCTTTTACCGCTTCAACGATCCTTCCGATCATATCGGGATCTGATGTGACAGCGCTGTCACTGTATTCCCACATGCGGTCATAACGGACTTCTGCCGGCATTTCTTCATAGTGCCATACAGTCAGATCGATCTGTTCCTCTGTGACAATGTCTCCCGTCCACTCGTTGATTCCGCCGAATTCATACACATTCGTATAACCGATATCCGCAAGCTTCTCCGATGCCTGACGGCTTCTGTTTCCGCTGCGGCAGTAGACAAGAATAATCTGATTCAGATCCGGAAGTTCTTCCGGCTGTTCTGTTCCGATACTCTCATTGGGGATACATACTGCCCCAGGGATATGACCTTCATCATATTCATCCTGTCTTCTGACATCCACGATGATATGGTTGTCATCCTTTTCCATCATCTCCTTTGCTTCTTCCTGGGAGATGTGCTGATATCCTGTTTCCTGACTGTCTGTATTTCCTGCAGAACATCCTGCCATAAACAACATTGATGCCAATAACACAGATAATCTGCCGGTTCTTCTTAATATATTCATCTTCTCTTTCTCCGTATACTCTGACCATCCGGTTCTTAATCATGATTCTACAACAATATCGGAAATACGATACAATAATCACATTAGGCAGCGGGAGGAATTCATGAAAAAGAAGCCGTTTCTTATTTTCTTCATTATTGCGTTTATCTTCAATATGGCAGCCAACTTTGCCCATCCCGTTACGCCTACCCTGATTGTGGAACGGAATCTTGACAGTTCCATGTTCGGTGTGGCTCTTGCGGCCATGAACATGATGTACTTCCTTTTCTCTCCGCTCTGGGGAAAGCTTTGCGGTTATATGCCTACGAAGAAGATACTTCTGATCTGCAGTATCGGTTATGCATGCGGTCAGATTCTGTTCGGTATGGCCCATACGGAACTCTCCGTCATCGGCGGAAGAATGTTTGCCGGTATCTTTGCCGGAGGTGTATATACTGCCATGGCAAACTATATCGTCAATCTCTCCGGAACAGAGAATAATGACCGTGGTAAGAATCTTGTAGTATTGGCAACGATTCACAGTGTTGCGGGTGCCTGCGGATTCTTTACGGGAGGCATGCTGGGAATTATATCTGTTGAAACAGCCTTTCTCACACAGGTTGCGTTTCTCTCATTGTGCGGAATTCTCTGGTTCCTTTTCGGTACGGATGATACGCCCTTTAAAGTTAAACCGGAAAAAGCCCTGCAGATGAAGGATGTCAATCCCTTCTCGGCAATCCTTTCCGCAAAGAGCTTCATGACACCTCTGCTTGCCTACATATGCATGATCACCGCTATCTCCGCAATCGGCCAGAATTCCTATGAGCAGTGTTTTAACTACTATATAAAAGATCAGTATGGAATGTCTTCGGCATATAACGGAATCTTCAAGGCGGTCATCGCACTGCTTACATTATTCCTGAATACTTCAGTATCCCTCTGGCTGCAGAAAAAGACCGATATCAATCAGTCTTTCCTGTATGTTCTGATTGCCTGTACGTTATTGATCTCCACTGTTCTGATCAGC
>CACXDM010000105.1 GCA_902766435.1 uncultured Erysipelotrichaceae bacterium
ATATTCAGTTGAAGCGATTGCGGCATTGATATCAGCTGCCTTCAGGCTTCCTGCCTTCTGGATTGCCTCAAGAACCATCATTGTCGCATCGTAGGAGTTGATACCGAAAGAGTTGATCGGCTGACCGTATTCAGCTTCATACTTTGCCATGACATCCTGTACGGTTTCCATATCCGGGCTGTACTGGTTGATGAAGATTGCGCCTTCAATCGCGGAAGTATCATTGCCTGCCACATCCAGGACACCGTCCCATCCGTCGCATCCGAGCAGCTGAGCTGTAATGCCGAGTTCTCTTGCCTGAGAAGCGATCTGAACATCCTTCTCATAGTAGTTCGGAACGAACAGTACATCGAACTCATTGGCAGCGATCTTTGTCAGCTGTGTGCTGAAGTCGGAATCCTTGGAACCGAATACTTCGGAAGCCACAACTGTTCCGCCCTTTTTCTCAAATTCGGCAGTGAACGCAGCTTCAAGACCTACGGAGTAATCATCATCACTGTTGTAGATAATCGCAGCGGACTTCGCACCGAGTGTATCAGCCGCAAAGTCAGCGATCAGAGATGCCTGCTGCGGGTCTGTATAACATGCGCGGAAGACGTTTGCGCCGTTTTCATCCGTAAATGCGGCTGCTGTAGCAGACGGGGAAACGATCGGAACCATCGTATCCGTGCTTGCGCCGGCAACGGCAATGGATTCACCGGAAACAGTTCCGCCGATGATCGCAGCTACCTTTGTTTCGGAAACGAACTTGTTGTAGATATTGATTGCCTGTGTCTGATCACCGACAGAGTCAGCGATTTCACACTGGATGTTTGTCCCGTTGGCTGCGTTATAATCTTTGACTGCCAGTTTAGCGGCGTTAGTTACGGCAGAACCGTAAACAGCCAGATCACCGCTTGTAGGTCCGAATGAGCCGATCGTAAACGATGTCAGATCACCGGCACCTTCATAGTCTGTAGCAGCAGCCTCTGCTGATCCGCCTGCTGAAGCGGCAGATCCGGAAGATTCACAGGCAGCCAGTGTCATACACATTGCGGCAGCGAGTCCTCCCTTTAATACCTTTTCAAATTTCATTGCTTTCCCTCTTTTCTCTCTTACAAGATGAACTAATTATAGGAATCTGAACCGAGAAAAGCAATTCTTTTTTTCACAATTCTTTCACGATTCTTGAAAACTTTTTCATTCGTGAGCAATGAAAAAACTGTCCGGAGACAGTTTCTTTAGTCAAGTTTCTTTTTCAGATCTTCGATATCTTCTTCCATATTGGCGATGATATTCTTCTTCTCTTCGATACGGCGGTTGTATCCGCGGATCGTTGTATAATCATCAGTCTCATATGTCTTGATTTCGAGATCGTTGATCTGATCCTTCATGTTGGCAATCACAGACTGCTTGCGGTCAATGATTTCCTGGAAACGCTTCTGGTTTTCAGAACGCTTGCCGTTCCAGAATACATCCTTGGCAGCGGTGAACTCATCCCACAGACGGTCGTTGTCATTCTTTCCGGAATAACCTGCGCCCTTCCATTCCTTGTCGAGTTCCTTCATGCGGTCTGTCGCTTCCTTGGAGAAATCTCCTGTTTCAGCGATCTTCTTTGCCTCTTCGATCAGAGCAGTCTTCTTTTCAATGCTCTCTTTGCGCTGTGCGTCTCTCTCTTCGAAGAATTCCTTTCTTCTTGCGAAGAAGTCACGGCGGATCTCATTGAATTCCGCCCAGAGAGCTTCATCAGCTTCTCTGCCGGCACTCTGAACTGCCTTCCAGGCGTCCATCAGTCCGTTCATCGCATCACCGGCAATCTTCCAGTTCTTTACGTTCTCGGCAGCAGCCTTGGCTTCAGCGATCAGATTTTCCTTCTTTTCCTTGTTTTCGGCATTGCGTACTTCGAGGTTAGCGAAGTAGTCTCTTCTCTTTTCATTGAATGCCTTGCGGAAGGAGTTGAACTGATTCCAGAGAGAATCATCATCCTTACCGGCGGAACCGATCTCACGCCATGCGTCCTGCAGTTTGCGGAATGCTTCGTTTGTCTGTCTCCAGCTTGTGGATTCGGACAGTGCCTCTGCCTGCTTAACGATCGCTTCCTTCTCGGTCTTGTTGGCTTCGTTCATTTCCTTGATGGAATCCAGTTCATCGATAATTCTGTTGAAGTGCTCAATGTGTTCCTTTTCAACACTTGTGCCCCAGTCTTCGATCTGGTCCCATTCTTCACGCAGCTTTTCAATCTTTTCCGCTGCGTCTTCACCATTGCTGCGCTTAGCTGCTTCCGCTTCACGGCAGATCTCCTGTCTTCTGCGGATGTCGTCCTCCATATCTTCTACAGCGTGGTCGCCGTGCTCTGTCGTATATTCGACAGCGCCTCCCTCTGATGCAGGATGCTGCAGAGAGAACATGCGGTACTCACCGTCTACTTCAATACCGTACCAGCGGCCCTTTCCGTCATCAACACCCTCTCTCGGCGTTACCGGGTTACCCTCGGCATCCGTTGCGCCATAGAGTACTTCGACTACCTTTCCGCCGAAAGTCTTGTGCTGCTTTGAGCTGATCTTGCTGTACTTTTCATCAAATCCGTTTAATGTCTTCCAATCCATATTAATCTCCAGTCCTGATAATAATACTTTATTTTAGACATTGTTACAAAAAAAATTTCACAGAATAATTCATTTCAGGCAAATTTTTCGCTTTTTTCTGCCCTCATCCCTGCCGATTATTCTTTAATACATTGTAATTTGTCAGTATAATATCTGCGGAAGAAACATGA